>NZ_JAYMYJ010000155.1:0-40188 GCF_035668035.1 Candidatus Thiothrix phosphatis
GTATGTCCAGCAATACCGGCACCTAAAATAACGACTCTTGCCATATAAAGGCTCCTCCTCCTTTGGCATATCTCTATGAAATAATTATCTTGAATGTATTTATTTAATATTCTTGAAACTGTTATGCAAAGATTGAGCCAACCGTTAAATTGGCGTTAAGCAAATAAAAGCTAGCGGGAAACCGCCACCAGCCATCCCCCATCATCAAAAGCGACCGTTGGATCAAACACTATGTTGCAACGCAGATGAAAACATGACATGACATCTCATCAGCAAGCATGACAAACTGTCATGACAAAGGCTCCTAGAAAGTGAGGAGGATTCTTTGATGGAAAAGCAGGGGGAAATGGACAAAAGAAAGGCCTGTTTCTGCACAGGCCTTACGAGACACTGACAGCGGTGACACCGCCATCCGGGAATGGGGGAAATCAGCGGACGGGCGTCCCCCCCGCCTGCCGGACCAACGTCCGGATTTCATCCAGTTCAGGCGAACCTTCAGGCAGCAAAGGCAATAACGTGTTCCAGTAATGGATCGCTTGGGCAGCGTTACCTGTCTGCATCGCGGCGGAAGCCGCCAGCCATAGCCCCATCGGATTACGGGGATCCAGCGCCAGACCCTGGGTCAGCAGTTCCAGCGCCTTGCCCTGAAAGCTGCCTTGCTGGCTGGCGGCCAACGTATCCGCCCAGGCGAACAGCACAGCCGGTTCATCCGGGTTAAGCTGCGCCGCCCGTTCATAGCCCCGGATTGCGTCGGGATACCGCCCCAGCACGACATAACTGCGCCCCAGCATCAACCAGCCGTCCACATCGTGCGGCGCAGCCTTGAGGCGCTCCTCCAAACCAGCCAGCATCTTGCCCATATCCGGCGCCGCCCCCTCACCCATATGGGCGTCCAGGTGGGCTTCAGGCATGGCGTTCGGCTGCACGGAAGACTCCGGAACCGCAGCAGGGGAACCCAGCGCGCCATACAGGCCAAACGCCAGCAACGGCGTCAGCAGGGCAAGCAACAGCGCCATTCCCTTTGCGGCTGCTTGCGGCTGCGCCACCGCCTCATCTGGCCGGGTATCCTCATACAAACCCCGCTCCAGCTCCGCCAGCGCCGCCTCATGGCTTGTCGCATCCAACCCGCCCAGCCGGTATTCGGCTTCCAGCTCCGCCTTATGCTGCCGGGCGATGGCAATATTCTGCGCCCGCCGCCCATCTTCCGGCCCAACCCCAGGACGCAACAACGCAGGCAGCAACAGCGCCACGCCCAGCAGGGTCAAACCCGCAGCCAACACCCAAAAAGTGATCATTCCTCATCCTCCAACAAACGGCGGGCGGCAAGCCGCTGCGACAAGTCATCCTCCACCGGCCCCACAGCGCGGCCCTGACGGGCGACCCGCCATAACGCCACGCCCCCCACCAGCAACATCACGAAAGGCCCGCCCCACAGCAGCCAAGTGGAGGCCTGCACCGGCGGACGGTACAGCACGAAATTACCGTAACGCTGCACCAGAAACGTTTTGACCGCCTGTTCATCCAAGCCTTGCTGCGTAACCATTGCATACACCTCATTACGCAAATCCCCGGCCAGTTCAGCATTCGAATCCGCCAAGTTTTCATTCTGGCAGACCAGGCAACGCAGCTCCGTCAGCAGGCCTTCGTACAGCGCCTGTTGCTGCGGACTGCTGAACTGGCGGACTTCAATCGCCGTCTGGCCATAACCCGCGCCCGCCCACAGGCACATAAGCAGCAACCAACGGCTCCAGTTATTTCCGCGCATCTCAGCCTCCCTCCGCACGCAGTTTTTCCAACAGGGGCAACAGCTCCCCGGAAACCGTCTCCGCCGTCAGCGGGCCGGTAAATTTGCGCCGGACAACGCCCCGCTGATCAACCACAAAGCTTTCCGGCACGCCATACACGCCCCAGTCGATCCCCGCCCTGCCGTCAGCATCAAGCGCCACAGCGGCATACGGATTGCCAAATTGCGCCAGCCATTCACCAGCGTCGGCGGGCTGATCCTTGTAGTTCAGGCCCAGCAACAGCACCTGTGAACGCTTCGCCAAATCCACCAGCACCTGATGCTCGCTGCGGCAGGCGGAACACCAGGACGCCCAGACATTCAGCACCCACACCTTGCCCAGCATGTCCGCAGGAGCCACCTGGGCACCCTGTCCCGCCAGCGCAGGCAGCCTGAAAGCCGGGGCTGGGCGGCCAAGCAGCGGCGAAGGAATCTCGCGTGGGTTCATGCCCAGACCGGCCCACAACAGCCCCAGCAGCAACACAAATATCCCCAGGGGTACGGCGTAACGCATGTTCATGCTCCTTGCGCCAGGGCAGCGCTCGGTGGCACCACGTCGCCGGTCTGGCGCAACCGGCGGTAACGTTTGTCCAACGCCCCCGCAGCGCCGCCCAACGCCATCAGCAGGCCGCCCAGCCACAGCCAGCGGACAAACGGCTTGTATTGAATGCGCACGCTCCAGCCGCCCTGTTCGCCCAACGGCTCGCCCAGCGCCACGAACAGATCCCGGAACAGGCCGGGGTCAATTCCAGCCTCGGTCGTCGGCATGGATTCAACGTTGTAGACACGTTTTTCCGGGTGTAGGACAGCGATCCTATCCTGTCCGCGAGTCACCTGCATGGTGCCGCGATACGCCTGATAATTGTCGCCCTGAGTCTGTTCAACGCCTTGCAAGGTGAAGGCATAACCCGCCAGCGTATGGCTTTGCCCCGGCTCCAGCCTGACATCGGCGGCCTGACTGTAAACCGACACCAGCGTAACGCCAGTCAGGGTGACTGCCAGCCCCAGATGCCCCAGCAGCGCTCCCCAATTGGCCCCCGACCAACGCCACGGCGCTTTGCGCAGCCGCACGGCCCAGGCAATGGAGCCAAAGGCGATCCAACCGGCCATCGCCAGCCCCAGCACCGCCAGACCCGGCAAACCCGCCCCAAACGCCCAGGGAGCCAACACCGCCGTCAGCAGCGCCACCGCCAGCGGCAACCCCAGCACCCGCGCCAACCGCCGCGCCTGATCCTGCCGCCAACGCAACGCCAGCCCAGCCCCCATCGCCACCGCCAACGCCGCCATCAAGGGCGTCATGACGGTATTGAAATACGGCGGCCCGACCGAAATTTTCCCCAGCGCCAGCGCGTCGCTCAACAGCGGGAACAAGGTCCCCAGCAGCACCGCAAACGCCATCACCAGCAGAATGAGGTTATTGGCGAACAGGCCGGTTTCACGCGACAACAGGGAGAAGCTTCCGGTGGTCGCCAGCCTAGGCGCGCGGATGCCGAACAGCAGCAAGGATGAACCCACCACCGTCGCCAGGAACAACAGGATAAAGACGCCCCTACCGGGGTCGCTGGCGAACGCATGGACGGATGTCAGCACCCCGGAACGAACCAGAAACGTTCCCAGCAGGCTAAAGGAAAATGCGCCGATCGCCAGCAACACCGTCCAGGCTTTGAACAGCCCACGCTTCTCGCTGACCGCCAGTGAATGCAGCAGGGCGGTTCCCAACAGCCATGGCATCAGCGATGCATTTTCCACCGGATCCCAGAACCACCAACCGCCCCAGCCCAGCTCATAGTAGGCCCACCAACTGCCCCCGGCGATGCCCATGGTCAGGAACACCCAGGCGACATTGGTCCAGGGACGCGCCCAGCGCACCCAGGCCGCATCCAGCCTGCCCCCCAGCATGGCGGCGATGGCGAAGGCGAAGGCGACCGAAAACCCCACGTAGCCCATGTACAGCATCGGGGGGTGCACGGCGAGCCCGAAATCCTGTAGCAGCGGGTTCAGGTCGCGCCCCTCCGGCTGCATCGGCACACGCTCAAATGGATTCGAGGTCAGCAGGATAAACAGCAGGAACCCGGCCCCGATCAGCCCCATGACGCTCAACACCCGCGCCAGCACCTGCGTGGGAACCCCACCCCCGAACACGCTCACCGCCACGCTCCAGCTTGCCAGCGCCATCACCCACAGCAGCAGCGACCCCTCATGCGCGCCCCACACCCCCGTCACCTTGTAGAACAGCGGCAATTGCGCACTGGAGGTTTCCACCACATAACGCACGGAAAAGTCATCCGTAACAAAGGCATAGGTGAGGCAGGCATAAGCGGTGAACGTATACGCCCACATCGCCAGCGCCGCCGGTTTCGCCAACGCCACCAACCGGGACTGCCCGTGAAAGCTGCCGTACAGCGGAACGCCGCCCAGCAATGCCGCCATCACCAGCGCCAGTATCAGGGAAAAATGACCCAGTTCGGGAATCATGGCGGTGTTGCTCCTGGCGTTGTCTGTTTCAAAGTGGCGGCGACTTCCGGCGGAACGTAGCTCGCATCGTGTTTGGCCATGACTTCCTCCGCCACAAACCGCCCGGAGCCATCCAGACGGCCCCTGACCACTGCGCCGCCTTCTTCCTTGAACAAATCAGGCAGGATGCCCTGGTAATGGATGGCCAGATCGGTATGCAGATCCGTCACCGTGAATTCCACGCCGACATTATCCTTGCGGGTCAGGCTGCCCTTTTTCACCAAGCCCCCCACCCGGAACAGGCGTCCCTGCGGGGCTTCATGGTTGGCGACCTGGGTCGGCGTATAGTAGTAGGTAAGATTGCTTTGCAAGGCGCGCGTGACCATGACGGCGGCGAGCGCCACGCCCGCCACCGCCAGCGCCACGAACAGCAAACGCCGCTGACGTGGTTTCATACAGGCCCCTTGTGTTTCGCCAGCCGCCGCCAGCGTTTTTGTTCGCGCAAAACGGCCTGCCGCCGCCAGCGCAGCCATAGCACTTCCCCCAGCAAGACCGCCAGCGTCATGCCCACGGCGCTCCAGATGTAAAAGCCGAAACCGCCCATCATCAATGTTTCCGCTGGCTGGATCATGCCCGCACCTCCTGCAAATTGCTGACCCATTGCGCCCGGCCTTCGCGCAGGAGGATCAGGTTACGCGCCCGCAACAAGGTCGCCGCCACCGCGTACAGCCAGAAGCCCAGCGCGGTCACCAGCCAGGCGATGCGGATATTCGGCTCAATTTCCCGCATTGACGATTGTTGATGCAGCGCCGAACACTGGTTGGGGTCAGGGCAGTTGATTGACCAGAAGATGACCGGAACCAGCACCAGCCCCACCGCCGCCAGCAACGCTGACGCACGGTCGCGGCGGTGCACATCCTCGATTGCCGACTGCAACGCCAGATAGCCGACGTAAAGGAACAGCAGCAGCAATTCTGACGTCATGCGCGGGTCCCAGTCCCACCATGTCCCCCAACTGGTTTTGCCCCAGAAGGCCCCGCTCCACAAGGTAAGGAAGGTGAACAAGGCCCCGGTCGGCGCTGTCGCCGCCGCCAGCATGAACGACAGGCGCGTATTGAACGCCAGCCCAACCAGCCCCCAGCCCACCATCACGACATACAGCCACATCGACATCCAGGCCGCGCCCACATGGACAAACAGGATGCGGTAATACTGCTTCTGATCGGTCAGCAGATCCGGCGTCTGGAAGAACCCCCAATACAGCCCGACCGCAATCAGCAGGACGCCGCCCCAGCCAAACCAGGGGGCCAGTTTCCCCGCCAAACCATAAAACGTGGCCGGGGAGGCATATCTGAACCAATGGACATCCATGCGGAAGCACCTCTTCTGGAACCAACACTCATTCAAGCGCAATCCGTAGCGCTTGGGCGATCACCCACGGGATGAACAGCACCGCCAGCAACAGCAATGCGCCCAACAGCAGCCAATAGGCTTGCGCATCCTCACCTGCCAGACAGACTGTTATTCCGCCTGCGCCATACACCAGCACCGGCACGCTCAACGGCAGGATCAGCAAGGCGATCAACACGCCGCCGCCGCGCACCCCCAGCGTCAGGGCCGCCCCCAGCGCCCCCAGCAGGCTCAACACTGGCGTCCCCAGCAACAGGGACACCAACATGCCTTGCACGGCAGGCAGCGGCAAATGGTATTGCAGCCCCGCCAACGGGGTGATCAGCGCCATCGGCAGGCCGGTCAGCAGCCAGTGCGCCGTCACTTTCGCCAGTACGATGACAGGTAACGGAGGGGAGGCAAGCAAGATTTGTTCCAAAGTTCCATCCGCGTAATCGCCTGCGAACAGACGCTCCATTGCCAGCATGGACGCCAGCAGCGCCGCCACCCACACTACCCCCCCCGCCATTTTTTGCAGCAGGCCGGTTTCCACGCCGACCCCCAGGGGGAACAAGCTGATGACGATGATGAAAAAGAACAGGACGCCCAGAATATCGGCGCTACGCCGCAGGGCCAGCAGCAGGTCGCGCCGGACAATGGTGTAAAAGGCTTTCAGTATTCATCCTCCACAGGCGCGGCGTATTGAGGGTCATCCAGACGCAGGTGGAACAGGTTTTCCCCATCCAGGCCGACATCCTGGTGGGCGGAAAGCGCCAGCAGCCCTCCCCGGTGCAGGTGGGAACGCAGGATAGATTGGAGCTGCGCTACGGCAGCCGCATCCAGAGCAGTAAAAGGTTCATCCAAGATCCATAGGCGGGCGGGCGTCAGCAGCAGCCAGGCCAACGCAACCCGCCGCTTCTGCCCTTGCGACAGAAAACGGACGGGCAAATCCTCATAGCCATACAAACCCAACTCCGCCAGCGCCGCTTCGGCCGCATCCGCCCGACAGTTGGTGGAATGTTGCAAAACGCTGGCGATATGCAGGTTTTCCAGCGCATTGAGGTCGTCCTTCAGGGCATTGTGGTGACCCAGCCAGACAATATCCCGCCGGTATTCCTCGAGTTGCCGGAGCAGCGCCTGCCCCCGCCACAGGAGAACGCCGCTTTCCGGCTGCCGCAGGGAAGCCAGCGTCCTGAGCAGGGTGGTCTTGCCGCAGCCGTTACGGCCTTCCACCAGCAATACGCCGCCTTCCGGCAGGTCAAACGACACCTTGCCGAACAGCAACCGCTCTCCTCGGCGGCAGGATAGATCGCGCGCTTGTAACACCATGGAGGGATAGTAGCAACAAACAGCGCACCCTGCCCTTTCCTGTCACGGAAAACGCTCCTGCCACTTCCCTTGTGGCGAAACCAGATTAGCGGGGACGGTTGTGTGGAAAACGGAAACGGCCTAACGGGTGACCATCAATATTTTTTTGTTCTTTGTAGTATGTCGCCAGTTTGCGGTTGATGCGGCGCGTGTCCATAATGAACGCAATAGCCACACTCACAACAATGAAAGAACCGATGATGATAGCAGTCATGCTAGTCTACTCCTTAATCAAACAATACTCGGCCTTCCTAACGGATATGCTCAACTATTTTTATTAATAAATTAAATTGTTTTTCTATTAGATTAGTCTAATATAATAAATTATTAACTTCAATCCTGCAGGTGCTCAGGATGTCAACAATTTACAATAAAATGCTATCAACCAAAGACAAACCCATACTTTCCATCATCATCCCAGCCTATAACGAGGAAGCCTACATCGCGCCCACCCTTGCCGCCGCCTTTGCCGCAACCCGGCGTTACGAAGGGGAAAGTGAAATTATTGTTGTCGACAATAACTCCACTGACCAGACCAGGGCCATCGCAACGGCATCAGGCGCCAAGGTGATCTTTGAAGCCAAAAACCAAATAGCCCGTGCCCGTAACGCCGGAGCGCAGGCCGCCCGGGGGCAATGCTTGGTATTCGTGGACGCCGACACCTTGCTGGAAGGGGATATTCTCGACAAGGTGGCCACCAACATGGCTGACGGCAAGGTGATCGGCGGCGGCGCATGGACAGAACCCGACCTAGCGGGCGGCAGCGCCTGGCTGTTCAAATACGGCGTCAATATGCTGCTGGCGCTGGGCAATGTGACGGTTGGGCCATTCCTGTATTGTGACCGGGAAGCGTTTTTGCGCGTAGGCGGTTTTGATGAAACGCTATACGCCGCCGAAGAATTTTCACTGGCCCGCCGTCTCAAGGAAGAAGCCAGAAAGCAGCAGAAACAATGGCGTATCATCAAATTCCATCCAGGCCACCGGATCATCACCTCCAGCCGCAAGTTTGGCCGTTTCGGCGGGCTGGGCATGGCGTTGAGCAATGCCCACCTGTTGTGGAACACACAGCGCAAACTGCGCAACAAGGACGAATGCGGCTTCTGGTACGCGCAACGCAAGCCCAAATGATGGCGATGGCGGGGAAAATCCGGGTAATATCCGTTGCATGACCCAGACACCTCGCCTGACGTTTTTTTGTGAACTGCATGCTGATGAGCTGACAAGACTGTTTGATCAGCCGCAACTCATTTCCCAACTACAGGCGATGCAAGCTCAAATAAGCCTGGCCATCCGGGACTTTACGGCAGAGCGGGCCATGCTCGTGCGCCGCCTGAACGCCAGCGGCGTTCCGGTCATTGCCTGGCAATTACTGCCGATGGAGCAAGGCTATTGGTACAATATCCACAACGCCCATCAGGCGGTGGCAGGGTATGATGAATTTCTCGTCTGGACAAAGCAACACGATCTGCAATGGGCTGCCATTGGCGTCGACATAGAACCCGACATCACAGAATTTCAGGATCTGCTGAAGCGCCCCTTGCGGGTATTGCCCAGCTTGTTCAGGCGTATCAGCAAACGTCAACACTATGATGAGGCCAGCAGGATTTACCACTCGCTGATCACCCGAATCCAGCGTGATGGTCATGCCGTCCACAGTTATGAGTTCCTGTTCATGGAAGATGACCGGCGGGCGGGTTCCTGCACCTTGAGCCGCTTGTTGGGCGTGACGGAAGTTCCTGCCGACAAACGGGTGCTGATGCTGTATTCCAGTTTTTTCCGGCCTTATGGCGTCGCGGTTTTGTGCAATTACGCCTGTCAGGCTGACGCTGTGGCCGTCGGCATCACCGGCGGCGGCGTGGAAATCGAAGGCATGAGCCATAAAGCGCCCCTGAGTTGGGAAGAACTGTCCCAAGACTTAAGGCTGGCGGCGCGCCACTGCCGGGATCTTCACATCTTCAGCCTGGAAGGATGCGTCGCCCAAGGTTTCATGGAACCCCTGCTCCGGCTTGACTGGACGCAACCCGCTGACCAGCCCCGCATCCTGACCGGCGTGCTGATGATCGCCCGCCTGCTGTCGCACGGCTTATTATGGCTGACCAACCACCCATTCCTGTCCGGTGGCCTGATCGGTTTCACCGTGGCTTGGCTGGCCTTCCACCTATAGCCAAATCACCGCCTCCACTGAGGGATGTACATAAGACGCCCTAAAACCATTAAAATGCCTTGCAAACCCACAACATCACACCACAAGGATACCCATGCTGACACTGAGCCAGATACTGATGGCGGAAGGGGAAGAAATATCCACCTTTGCAGACTTGAAAACCACCCTACAGAAACGCGCGCTGGAAACCGGCTCGATCTTTTTCCAGATCGACATTGAACCACCCGGCTACGCTGACCGGCCAGACGACTGGTATGAGCAGTTGGAAATCGCCTTTTCATCCGCGAGGTGAGCCCATGTTCTGGCAGGAAGACGAAGACAAGACCCTTCCCTATCAGGCACCTGATGACATCCTTGACCTGAGCTTCAGCATCCAGTGCAAGCGCTTGCCGTTGGACCATGCCTGGGCGCTCTCACAGGCCATCCGTTCAGCCTTGCCCTGGTTTCATGAGGAAAGTGCCACAGGCATCCACACCATCCACGTTGCTGAAAGCGGCAACGGCTGGTTGCGCCCGGATGATGCCGAGCACCAGATGTTGCTGCCCTCCCGCCGTACCCGCATGGCGTTGCGCATTCCCAAGCAGCGCCTTGCAGACACCCAAAAACTGACCGGCAAAACGCTGGACATCGACGGTTACCCATTAACGGTGGGCGACGCCAAAGAAAAGCCCCTGCTCAACGCTGCGGTCATTTTCGCACGCTATGTTTTGTCGGACGCGGAAGAGCAAGAGCCTGATTTCCTGCAACGCATGGCCAAAGAAATCCATACAACCACTGACGTCAAAGTCAAGAAAATGATGTGTGGCAAGAGCAATGCCATCAATACCCCGGATGGCGTTTTATTCACCCGCCACTTGATGGTCGCTGACCTGGACAGCGCCCCCTCCATCCGTCTGCAACAATACGGCTTGGGTGGAGGGCGTAAACTGGGTTGCGGGCTGTTCCTGCCGCACAAAAGCATCAAAACCCTAAAACCAACGGAATAACTGCCCATTTCCACGTATCCCTTTTGAGGAATGGGAGCGCCAACTGCTTGCCGTATAATCCTGCGGTCAGGCATTTCGCTGAAAATAACCCCGTTTATTTAAAGTTTTGAGGAAGGGAACAATGGCTTACGAAGTAAATGGTCAAACCGCCGAAACGACTGACACAGGTTATCTGGTCAATCTAAATGACTGGAACAAAGAAATCGCCCAGCTAATTGCGGATGAGGAAGGTATAGGCCAACTGACAGACAGGCATTGGGATGTGATCGAATACCTGCGTGATGAGTACATCAACAACAACGGCAATCAGCCGATGGAGCGCGCCATCACCAAAGCCATGGAAGAAAAATGGGGCGTCAAACTGAAAAGCAAGGATATGTATGACCTGTTCCCGCGTGCGCCCAGCAAACAGGGCTTGAAAGTCGCTGGACTGCCCGCCACCAACCGCAAAGGCGGCTACTGACCTATCCGAAAGGGGGTATTCCCCCTTCACCCTACCCCGTTTATCCTGCCGACAGGATTTGGTTATTTTAGAGAGGCATCGGACAATGAGCAGAAAGCAAGAGCTGATTAGCGAAATGCTGGAAATGCAGAAAAAATTCATCACCCATGAGCAATCTGGCGCATTCGACGCAGAAGAATATTACGTTGGCGAATGGAAAACCTACCGTGAACGTTATCAGGAACTGGCGGCGGAAGTCCGTGAAATCGCTTCCAAAGAAGCCAATTTCTGGAAATAAGCAAGCCGCCACACACAAGTTTACCTATGAAAAAGCCGCTATCCAGCGGCTTTTTCATGTCTGTCATTATGCCGCCTAGCACCTAATGGTTAGTCCGCCCGACAGATTGCGCCTTTTGCACTTTGGCCCACACGCCATTATTGGCCTCATGCAACACATTCAGGATCGTCACCAGATCGCCCTGCTGAAAACCTCCCATGGCGCGGTCGCCATGTGGCCGGTCATAAATGCCGTGCACCTCCTGCGTGTGGTAGCTTTTCCCCACCTCCGGCAAACCGCTGTCGGGGGAAATGTGCAAACGCTGCCCATACCAACCATAGTCACGCCGTTCGCCCAGATAAATCCACACAACGGAGCCTACTGGCAATGGTTTGCCACCCATCGATGGCAATGCAAGCGGTGACGCATCCTCTGTCACAATCGGAGCAGGTGGCGCTATTGCATCCAGAGATTTATCCGGGAATTGGGCAGGGAGGAGTAAAGCCTCGTCCACATGCAGCCCCATCCGATTGGCAGCCGCAGTGCGGGCGGCTTCCAACTCTGCATAAGCCGCTTCACGGGTGCTACTGGCCAAATGGGGCATCCGGACAGTTTTTGCCACCGGCTGACCCACCTCCCTTTTCGCTGAAGCGTGCTGTACAGCGGCAGCGGGCACTGTTTTTTTACTGGCAACAGGTTTTATCGGCTGTCCAGATGGTGGCGCGGCCAAAGTGACCGATGTCCTGCCTGATGCAACCTGTCCGATTGGTGCCGCACTCTCTGGCGCATACCCTGCCCGGCCAACCATCGCCAGCACTGACCCGGAAAAATCTTCGCCAGCCGACATAGTGTTGAGCGTTTCAGGATGGTTCAGCATGACCTGCAAGCTGACAGGGGCAGGTTTGGGTAAAGCACGTTCCTGCACAGCCAAGGCGGCGGCTGGCCTGTCCTCCTGACGCAGCACCGCACGCGCCGACTGGTTAATGGCGGCATCCAAACTGACCAAGCTTTCCGTCCGGGTTTCCAGGTCATCCAGACGGTGGTGAAAATAGCCCAATCCGACCAGCGTCCCCATTTGCAGGGTGGCAATCGGAGTCCATACCATCGCCTGCTTGGCGCTATTTGACTCCCACCACGATGCCCGCTTGATTACCAGTTGCGCCATGCAAAACTCCTTGTACCAGCATGCTGAAATCCCAACATCCCTGTTTTGCGTCAAAGCAATATTGTTGCAAAGGAAATCCCGGACAAAAAAAAGGAATTTCCTGCTCAGTGGTTTTTATTGCAAAAAATTACACTTCGCTCCACATCCGCAGCAGGTTGATGTGCACCGTGCTGATGCTTGCGGCTTCTTCGGATTGGGGCAGCTTTTCGAAAACGCCCTCGCGCGCCTTCGCCAGCTGATAAAGCAGTTCCCGCTGATAAGGGTCTTTCACCAGGCTTTGCGCCCAGGTAACCGCCACCAAGCGCACTCCCTGGGTGACCTCCGCCACCTTATGCCAGCTTCCGGAATCATAAACAACCACATCGCCCGCCTGCCCACGGATTTTTTCCTCGCCATAAGCGGTACGGATGACAATTTCGCCACCCTCATAGTCGTCATTAAGAAAAACGGTCGTGGAAACATCGGTGCGGTAACGTCCCGACATCGGCCCCATCACCGGATCATCGACATGGAAACCGTAGGTCATGCCGGGCGTATAACGGGCGTAAAACGCCGTGGCGACCCGCAGCGGCAACACCGCCGCCTGATACTCGGGATGCTGCACCAACGGCCCCATGACCATGGCGTTCAGGCGGCGGTGCAATGGGCTGTTGAGGGAAAGCTCCTGATTGTGCTTCACTTTCGCCGCTTCGGTGCCAGCAGAAAAGCGCCCATCCACGAATTCTCCAGTCGCCAGCAACTCCTGAACCTCCTGCAAACGCTGCGGGTCAAGTACATTCCTGATCACTAACAACATGCCGCTCCCTCGCTATTTCCTGACAAATTACCGGCGTGGTTCCGCTCCGGCGCTGAATCCGGTAACCTGCCCTCACACGGCCATAGGTAAAGACTGATGCAATTACGGATACAAATCAACGGCACCACACGCGATATTGACGTACCTCAATTTATTCTGGATGAAGGCGAAGATTTTTTCGCCAAAATCGACAGTGACCTGGATCGCGGCTATCAAATGAGCCGTCTGTGGGTGGACCAACCTACCCAGGAACAACGTTGCCAAATCGTGGCGGATAAAATCCTCACCGCCCTTTCCAACGGCAACCAGAAAAGCGGCACGCTGATGGCGGCCTACATCCTCAAACGCATGCCGCACATCCATGCAGTCCACATGAATATCGAAGGGGACATGACCGGGCACGAGCTGCTATAGGCCCTGCCCAGACAAGCAAACTCAGTAACGCACTGCCGGTGTCTCAATCTTGAGGCCGTTGGAGTGCGCCATGATGTACGTTTCCAGCAACTTGCTTTCTTCGGCATCCGGGGCAAACGGTTCAGCCCGCATCAGGGTCAGGCACTGCTTGATGCGCAGGTCAAGATTGGCCATCTCCCCGGTATCCAAGCGGTAAGCAGGAAAACCATTCCCCTTCCCCTGGCTGATGCGTTGGCCACGGATGTATTGCCCCGGATACATGTCATGGCAATGCGCGCAGGACATATCAATCAGGCCATAGCGGGTGTGGTAAATCTCATCGCCTTTTTTCAGCAATGGCTCCATTTCCCCATCCGTTTGCACATTGACCGGCTCTTCCTTGGCAAGATTCCGCACGAACGTTTCCAGCGCCAACAAATTGTGATCGTAATACGGTAAAGCTTCGGTATTGGCCTGTTTCTCCTCGCAATTGCGGATGCGGTCTTCAAGCCGCACGATGCCGCCCAATGCCTTGTCATAAACCGGGTAGCGGGCAAGATTTTTCACATCCAGTTTCGCCCCGCCCTCCCCATGGCAACTGGCGCAGGATTTGCCAGAATCCGGCATCCGGTTGAACAGCTCCCGCCCTTCTTCCACCGCAATAAAACCGGGATTCTCAATATCATCATCCTGCATCAACTGCGTTTCAGGCTTGATGTATTCGTAACCCGATTTAATGGCCTGGTCAGCCCCCACCACACTGGCCAGCACTAAGATAAGCCCGCCAGCCCATGCACGCGCAGTCAACTTAATCATTTCAGTGTTTCCAGATAAGCGATGACATCTTCGACATTTTGTGCCGAAAGGAAGGTTCTGCCTGCATACTTTGCAGCAGGGCGGTTGATCAGGCTGGGGTCACGGTAAAAACCTGGCATGATCGAATTTGGGTTGAGATGGCGCGAATCCACCACCCGCAAACGCAGTTGGGCTTCGCCGAGACGGTTGGCGATGCCAGCCAGTGGCGGGGCAATCGTGCCGTAAGCTTCCACCCCATCAACCGGCAACTGGTGGCAGGCAAGACAATTGCCACGGGCGCTATCCAGCACCACTTTCTGCCCATTTGCCGCATCGCCTTTTAAGCCGCACAAAGGCTCGGGGATGGAATAATTGACCATTTCCCACTGGCAGTAGGGTTCAGGTGGTGGAACTGCTGCGTCATCAGACGCCAGCACCGGCACAGACACACACAACAGACATAACAACGTGCTTACAGTTTTCATTTTCTCCTCCCAAGCAAAATGAAGCAGCCATTGGTATAGCTCACGAACGTTAGATTGTTAGATTACCCCCAACCCTGGTCAGGCAAAAATCACCCAGGTTGTCGCAATGTATTTCGCCCCGGACTTGATGACGCCTGCCCGATGCTCATGCGTCCAGAACGGTGGGAACAACACCAGCTTGCCCTTTTCCGGCTGCACACTGAGCTTCTGGAACAGGAAATCGGTGGAACCGCCCGCCTCGTCCGGCACATCATTCAGATACCACAAAGCCACCAACTGGCGCATGGAAAACTGATGGCTACCACCGTCAATATGCCAATGGTAAAACTCGCCTGGTTGATAACGTTGCAGGTTGTAGCCCATATCCTTGAACGGCCCCTTGAAATACGGGAAGGCCTCACGGAACTCACGGATCGCAAGCCCCAGCGAACGGTGCAGGTTATTGTCCACATCCTTCCAGTGTGGCTTGTCGTCACCGCTGATGAAAATATCCGTGGTCTTTTTTACGTCCTGGTTGAAACCCGTATCCTGCCCCAAGCGTCCGGCATACTGATCTGCCAGATTCTGTTCAAACCGCCCCACCATGTTGTCGCACAGAAAACCGGGAAGCGCTTCCCGCTTTGCAAAGATAAACGAATTCGGCGCAAGTTCACGGATGGTCTGCAGGGGCGGGCGGGAATCGGTCATGGCGCTTACCTGTTCTTGAGGGGTAAGAGGCAGTGTAAGCATAGGCCAATAAACTTGTAAACTCAGAACCGGACAGATTCGTACACATCCACCAATGCCAGCGTGGTTTCCGGGCAAGGCAACACAATGGAGGCATCCAAGCCACTGAAGGATTGCACCCACCAATTGCCATCCGGCTCACGGTAAAACATTTCCACTTCCGGTTGCTCTTGCCCCACCAGCAAATAGGCGCGCAGGGTTGGAATATTCATATAACTCAATAGCTTCTCGGTACGGTCACGCTTTTCAGTGGACGCCGACAGCACTTCGATGATCAGGCACGGCTTTTCGAGGAAGTAATCATCCGCATCATCCGGCTCACAGCCAACCACCACGTCGGGATAATAATAACCCTTGCGCCCGGCAGTACGGACTTTCATGTCCGACTGGTACACCGTACACGGCATACCTTTCGACTTTTCCCGCAAATGTGCGAACAGGTTGCCAGCAATCACCCCATGCCGCTTGCTGGCACCCGCCATCGCGTACACCTGCCCATCGACATATTCGTGGCGGATGTCGCTGGATTTCTCACCCTCAAGGTAGTCTTGCTCGGAAAGGCGAGGGGCAGGCGTGGCAACGGCTGGCATAAAAGACTCCGATAAAAATCGCTAGCCCAATGATAGTCAGGCAGGAACACAAACACAAAAGGCCCAGGCCCATATCGTGGCATCCATCACAAAACATTGGGCAGGAAGGGAATGCCTGCTATCTTAGCAACCCACTCCCGATCAACAAAAACCGCATGAAAACGCCAGCCATTCACCCTACCCTCCCCATTGATGCCGTCCTCGACGACCTCAAACACGCCTTGCGCACCCGCCACGAAGCCATCCTGGAAGCCCCACCCGGAGCCGGTAAAACCACCCGCGTCCCCCTCGCCCTGCTGGACGAACCCTGGCTTGCTGGCAAAAAAATCCTGATCCTGGAACCACGCCGCATCGCCGCCCGTACCGCTGCCCACCGCATGGCCAGCCTGCTGGAGGAAAGCGCAGGCCAGACCGTCGGCTACCGGATGCGCCTGGACAACAAAATCAGCCGCGCCACCCGCATCGAAGTCATTACCGAAGGCATCCTCACCCGCATGTTGCAACAAGACCCCTCGCTGGATGAGATCGGCCTGGTGATTTTCGACGAATTCCACGAACGCAGCCTGGATTCCGACCTGGCCCTCAGCCTGTGCCTGAAAGGACGCGAACTGTTCCGCGACGCCCACAATCCGCTCAAGCTGCTGGTCATGTCCGCCACGCTGGACAGCAACGCCATTGCCAGCCTGCTGGATGATGCGCCGGTTGTCCGCAGTGAAGGCCGCACCTACCCGGTAGACATCCACTACGGGCAGGCCGCCAAACCCGGCGAACGCATCACTGACCGCATGACCGCCACCCTGAAACAGGCATTAAACGACAACCCCGACAGCAGCATCCTCGCCTTCCTCCCCGGTCAGGGCGAAATCCACCGCGTTACCGACACACTGGCCGAATGGCTGCTGGAACGCAAACTGCACGGCGTCCACCTACACCCCATGTACGGCAACCTCACCCTGGAAGAACAACAACAAGCCATTGCCCCACTCGCCAACCCTGACGAACGCAAAGTCGTGCTGGCCACCAATATCGCCGAAACCAGCCTGACCATCGAAGGCGTGGATGTCGTGGTGGATTCCGGGCTGGTGCGCGAAGCCCGCTTCGACCCCGGCACCGGCATGACCGGCCTGCATACCAGCCGTATTTCCCGCGCCTCCAGCACCCAGCGCGCCGGGCGGGCAGGCCGCCTCGCCCCCGGCAAATGCTACCGCCTGTGGAGCGCCAGCCAGCAGGAACAGCTCGCCGCCCACAGCACCCCGGAAATCCTGCGCGCCGACCTTGCCCCGCTCGCCCTGCAATTGCTGCAATGGGGCGTGGACGACCCGGCGGAACTGCGCTGGCTGGACGCCCCACCCTCCGGCCCCTGGCAACAGGCGCTGGATTTGCTGGCAACACTCGACGCCATCGGACGCAAAGGCAACACCAGCGTGCTCACCGCGCACGGGCAGGCCATGTCAGCCCTGCCAGTACACCCGCGTCTGGCGCATCTGCTGATCTGCGGCGCGCAAGCCGGGCATCTGCCAACCGCCGCCCATCTCGCCAGCCTGCTTTCCGAACGCAACCCCTTCAGCCAGGACAACCCCGACATCAGCCAACCGCTGGACATCCTGGCAGGCAAAGCCAAATGCCCACCCCAGCAGCAAGGCTGGCTGCAACGCACCCGACAACTCGCCAACCAGTTCGTAGAACAACTCCACAGCCAGCAACTGCCGGAAAGCAACACAAACTTCCTGCTGCCCGCAGCCCAAATCCACGGCTACCTGCTGGCCTGCGCCTACCCCGACAGGATTGCCCTGCGACGCCATTCCGGCGGCTACCAGCTTGCCAACGGACGTAGCGCCGATCTGCCCGCCAAACACGCACTCGGCAACGCATCCTGGCTGGCGATTGCGGAAGTCAGCAGCATGGCAGGCAGCAAAAGCGACACCATCCGTTTCGCCGCCGCGCTGGATGACAAGCTGTTCAGCAGCGCCCTGGCGGATCAAGTGCATACGCAAACCGTGGTGGAATGGGACAATAAAGCCAAACGCTTCATTGCCGAAGAACAATACAAAATCGGCGCACTGGTGTTGCAGCGCAAAACCCTGCAAAACATCCCGAACGAGATAAAAGCAGGCGCATTGATCAGCTTCATCCGCAAGCAAGGGCTGGACTTGCTGCCCTGGCAAACAGAACACGGACAATGGTGCGCCCGCGTCAACCTGTTGCGCCGAGAGGAACCCGGACAAGCATGGCCCAACGTCACACGCGAACATCTGCTGACAACCCTGGAAGACTGGCTCGCCCCTTACTTGGCGGACGTGAACACCCTGGCCGACTTCAAAAAGCTGGATTTGACCGCCATCCTCAGCGCTGCTTTGCCGTGGGAACTGCAACAACGGCTCGAGCAATTGGCCCCCAAACGGCTCGAAGTGCCTTCTGGGCATTCCATACCCATCGACTACAGCCAATCACCGCCGGTGCTGGCCGTGAAATTGCAGGAAATGTTCGGCTGCCAGGCAACGCCCACCATCGCCAATGGCAAGGTTGCCCTGATCGTGCACCTGCTCTCCCCCGCAGGCAGGCCGTTGCAGATTACCCAGGATTTGGCAGGCTTCTGGCGCACCTCTTACCACGACGTGAAAAAGGATATGAAAGGCCGCTATCCCAAGCATCCATGGCCGGATGACCCACTCCAGGCGATAGCCACCCGCAAGCTCAAAAAGCACCTGTAAAGCAAACATGGCAAGGCCAATACGCATGCCCGGCTGACCCACAAAAAATGTTTCAGCAAGTGTGTGGAAGTCAGGCAAGTGCCCATGAACTGGCATATACTGGCGGCCATGAACCGCATCCGATCCGAAGTCACAAAACCCGTCGATGCTGAGGGCAACTCGCAGCACGAATTCACCGCCGCTGAAATCGGCGCCATCGCCCATCTTTACCGGGGTGAAGTCTACCGTTCCACCGTGTGGCGAACCCGTCTGGACAACACCACCAACTGGGCGGTCGTCACTACCGGGCTGGCCTTTTCGATCACCTTCGCCGGGAAAGACGCCTCACCATTGCCACTGATCCTGGTCGGTTTCCTGATCATTGTGTTCCTGACCTTCGAAGCGCACCGCTACCGCTATTTCAATGTCTGGCGCGCCCGCGCCCGCCATATGGAAACCGAATTCTACGCGCCGATGCTGCGCGGCGAAGGCATCCGCCATGACACCCGCTGGAGCGAAATCCTGGCGCAGGACTACTGCGCGCCGCACCACCACATCAGCCTGAGCCGCGCCATCGGCAGGCGTCTGCGGCGCAATTACGCCTGGGTGCTGGGTGTGCAAGCCATCGCCTACTACGGCAAACTGGCGATCCACCCCACGCCGTTGCACCATGTCGGCGAATTGTATGCGCGTGCCGCCATCGGGCCATTGCCGGGGGAGCTGGTGGTGCTATGCGGCTTTATCTTTCATGGTGCCTGGATCATTTTCGCCTACGTCACCTGGAAACAGGATCTGGCGACCCGCAAACTGCGCAGCAGCAACGTGGCAATGGGCTAACCCAGCCACATTACCCTTTGCCTTACGCCAACACCCGGTGTTCCCCCATCTGCCAGCGGTGCAGCCACAAACTGCACCCCAGCGTCAGGCTGTACACCAACAGCGAACCAACCACGATGCCCAGCCAGCCCTGCCATTGCCAGAATGGCTCCAGCAAAAATCCGCCCGCGCTCGCCCCCATGTAATAAAACACCAGATACAGCGACGAAGCGCTCGCCCTCGCTTTCAGGGCATGATGGCTGACCCAGCTGCTCGCCAGCGAATGGGTAAAGAAAAAGCCAAAGCTGCTGACCATAAACCCGAACACAATCGTCGTCAGGTTAGGGATCAGCGTCAGCAGCGAACCGCCCATCAACAACAGGATTCCCAGCGCCATCCCCACCGGCGCAGACAGGTATTGCGCCGCCCGGCCAGAACCTGCCGCCGCAAACGACCCCGTGAGGTAGGTCAAAAACAGCATCCCCAGCGCGTGCGGCGACAAATGGTAAGGCGCGTCCGCCAGCACAAAGGTGATGTAGCTGTATTGGTTGAGAAAGACCATGAAGTTCCCGCCCGCAATCAGGAACGCCACCAGCAACACCCGATTGCGCAAATGCCCGCCCATGTCCTGCACGATAGGCCGCAGCCGCAATGGCTTGGGATGAAACTGCCGCGACGCTGGCAACAACAGCACAAACGCCACCGCCACCACGGCGCTCACCAGCCCCATGACGCCGAATGCCGCCGCCCAGCCGAAATGTTCGCCGACGAAACCGCCGATCATCCGCCCGGTGACGCCCCCCAAGCTATTGGCGCTGATGTAGACGCCGACCGCCAGCAGCACCGCCTTGCGGGTAAATTCATCTCCCATGTAGGCAATGGCGATGGCGGGCAGGCCGCCCAGGAAAAAGCCCTGCAAGCCGCGCAACGCCAGCAGCGCCGGGTAGCTTTCCACCTGCGACAGCCCCAGCGTCGTCAGCACCGCCCCTGCCATGCTGGCCACCATGATCCACTTGCGCCCCAACGCATCCGACAGCGGCCCGTAGACCAGCAGCGACAAGCCCAGCATCAGGATCGTAATGGTCAGGCTCCAGCTCGCCTGCAATTCCGTCAAATGAAACTGCTGCGCCAGTGTCGGCAGCAACGACTGCACCAGATGCAGATTGGCGAAAATCATCGCCGACCCCAAACATAAGGCCAGGGTGGCGAAACGGAATTCGCGGCTACCGGCTTCGATCATGGTGTCCTACCTGTTGATTCATGATTAATCCGCTCAGGATAGTTGCACCGCAGCAATTGATGAAATATATAGTTAATATCCTTTCGATAACGATTGTTTACTGAAAATAGCCGTATGGACTTCAAACAATTGCGTTACTTCCACGAAATCGCCCGCCTGGGCAGTTTCACCCGCGCCGCCGAAACGCTCTACGTCGCCCAGCCTGCGGTCAGCGTCGCCATCCGCAAGCTGGAGGCGGAACTGGACTTGACACTGTTCCACCGCCACGACCGCAAAGTCACGCTGACGGACGAAGGCGCCTGCCTGCTGCCCCACGCCCAACGCATCCTGCAAGCCGTGCACGACGCGGAGCTGGAAATGCGGGAGCTCAAGGGGCTGACGCAAGGCAAGGTGCGGGTCGGCATGCCCGGCATGCTGGGGTCGTATTATTTCCCACCGATCCTGATGGCTTTCCGCCACCGCCACCCGAACCTGAGCCTGCAAGTGGTGGAAGGCGGCACCTGGCAGTTACAACAGATGTTGGAAAGCGGTGAGCTGGATCTCGCCGTCATTGTGCGCGATTTCGTCCCGCCGGAACTGGAGGCCCAAACCTTCCAACGCGAGGAAATGCGGGTGGTGGTGGCGCAGGATCACCACTTCGCCCAACAAGGCTGCATCAGCCTGAGCGATTTTTTCAGCGAGGAACTGGTGATGTTCCGCCCCGGCTATTTCCACCGCAAGATCATTGACCAACTGGCGGAAGCGGCAGGCGTGACGCCCAATATCGGCTTTGAAACCAACCTGTTGCCGCTGATCAAGTCGATCATCAAACAGGGCTTCGGCATTTCCACCCTGCTGGCGATGGTGGTGAAGGAAGATGCAGACTTGATCGACCTGCCGTTTGAACAGCCGGTATGGCTGGATTTGTGCATTGCGTGGCGGCGCGAAGGGTATTTGTCGCGGGCCAACCGGGCCTTCGTGGCCTTCCTGCTGGAACAAAGCCCAGCATGATGCCACACTTACACTGTATTCAAACCCCAGGAACCGCCATGTCCACGCCCAAAATTGTTCATATCAAAGCTGGCGCCACACAGGAGCTGCTTTCTCCCGCCCAAAAGAAATTCAACAGCCTGATCAAAAAAATCGACGCGCAGAAAAAGCTGCTGGCCGAGTGGCAGGATACCTTCCAGCTGGTGCGGCAGGAGGCTGCCGAAAAACTTGAGCCATTGCGCCAGACCATGCGCGAACATCAGGCCGCCATGGCGAAGCTGCTTGACCAGCAGATCATCAGCCACAAGTTCACCGCCAACCAGCAGGAAAAGTTAAGCCACATCATCAGTGAAATCAGTGAAGAGCTGCTCCAGTTCGCGGATGACGCTGACCTGAAAACCCTGTACAACCAGTACAGCGGCGGCGATTACGACAGTGAAGCGCAGGAAGAGCAGGACATGGCCGCCGACATGCTCAAAAGCATGATGGAGCAGCAGTTCGGCATTTCCATCGATGATGACGAATTTGATGTCAATGACCCGCAAGCAACCGCCGAGCGGCTGTTCAACAAATTCCAACACCAGCAGGAACAGGCTGAAGCTGCAAAAGCTGCCCGCCCCCAACGTAAAAAATCCGCCAAACAACTGGCCAAGGAAGCGCGTGAAGCCGAAGAGGCCGCCAATGTCAGCAAATCCATCCAGGCGGTTTACCGCCAACTGACCAGCGCCCTACACCCAGACCGCGAGCAAGACCCGGAGGAACGCGAACGCAAGACCGAACTGATGCAGCAAGTGACCGTCGCCTACGGCAACCGCGACCTGCTCAAACTGCTGGAACTGCAACTGGCGGCGGAACAGATTGACCAAAGCAAGCTCAACAGCATCGCCGCTGACCGTCTCAAACATTACAACAAAATCCTTACCGACCAGTTGCGGGAAATACAGGAAGAGGTGTTTTTCAAGGAAGATGAAATCCGCCACCTGCTGGGCCTTTCACCGTTCGAAGCGCTTTCCCCCAAACGGCTGGCCACCCTGCTCAAACAGGACATCCGCACCCTGCAGGACGGCATCGCCCGCATCCAGCACGATTTGCGGCTGTTCAACGATGTGAAACAGCTCAAAGCCTGGCTGAAAGGCTACCGGATTCCACAACCGGAAATTGACCCATTCCTGAACGCGCTGCTGCCCCCGGAGTTGCGGAGACGCTAGCCGCCTTCCGCCTCCACCGCTTCATACGCCAAACCTGGAACAGGCTTCAGTGCGCGCCATCAATCATGGCTTCAATCTCTGCCAAGGCAGCCGTGCCTTGTTGCTGGAACAGCGTCAGGGCGGCCTCACCCACCTGCGCCCAATGTTCCCGGCCCTGCCCGGCCCAATCCGCAATCTTTTGCAAATCGCCGGTTGCATGCCAATGCTGATACGCCTCCGTCAACTGTGGAGCCAGTTTCTTGCGCATCGCCGTGAGGTTGCCAAAATAGAAATGGATCAAGGCCGGATTATCCTGCGCCAGCAATTCGGGAATGGTGTGCAGCGAATCCGCCAGATGGTCACGCACCGCCCGCAGCATAATGTCAGCGTGGGACGGCGGCAGGGCGAACAGC
This sequence comes from Candidatus Thiothrix phosphatis, assembly GCF_035668035.1. NCBI lineage: Bacteria > Pseudomonadati > Pseudomonadota > Gammaproteobacteria > Thiotrichales > Thiotrichaceae > Thiothrix > Candidatus Thiothrix phosphatis. The sequence continues at coordinate 23,129 of NZ_JAYMYJ010000155.1, forward strand.
ATCTGTTGCCATGCCGCGTCGCCCAGCCGCTGCCCGGCTTTCACCTCGCCGATTTCGTGCGCCACGATCATGCCGGTTTCGGCGGCGGCCATCGCATCCAGCGCGGCGTCCACATCCGTATCGAAACCGTAGCAGGCAATCGCCCGCCCCAACGGGGTGTCGGAACCGCTCCAGCGCCATTCCTCAACCTTTTCCCATAACATGCGGCGCAGCGATTCGCGGCGGACGAACACCTGTTGCCCCTGGTTCATGGCGGGCGGCGCCTCCACATCGCGCGCCAACTCACGGCCTGCGACCAGGATGGTGTAGCCGTCCTGCTCAATTTTCTGCTCCAGCTCCGCCAGAAAAAACAGCGGACGGCTCCGGCGGCCATAACCGGCGCTGTAGACCATCCCCTCAGCATTGATGTCCGAATTGATCGCCGCACTGTCGAAGGGATCATGTTCACCGCCGCCGCTGACCGGCAGGGGCGTGAAATCCGCCGCATCCAGCTCATCCCAGACCGCCTCGCGCCGGGTCAGCCAGTCGCCCACATCATCGCTGGTCAACACCTGCTGGAACCCAATGCCCTTTTCCCAGCGGTAAAATTCCCGCATCTTCAGCAGATACACGCACAGGGTGTAATCCCCCGCATGGCGTGCGTCGGCGATATGGCAGTTGCGTTGCACCGCCGCAATCAAATCACTGTGTTGCTGATACATAAAACCCACCTCATTTGCGCATCACCCCGATATTACCAAGCTTCCCACCTGTATTCGCATTTCCTCATACGCTGCCACTATAATGCGCCCGATACCCGTTTTGAGAGAGGAAAAGACGTGCGCATCCGCCTGAAAACCAAATGGAACAAACAGGAACGCGAAGTTTCACTGGAAGACACGGTCGGCGTGCTGGCCTTCAACACCTGGAAGATCGGCATGCATGCACTGCTGGAAATCGAGAATGAAAACTTCCAGACCGACACCCAGATGCAGCGGGTCATGGTCATGGAGGAAATCATGGCCTTCATGATCCATGTGCTTGACCGCATCGCCTATGAGGTGCTCAGTGATGAAGACCGTGGCGCGCTGATCTCAACCTTTGCGCTGAAAATCGCCGACCATGTGCAGGACAACGCCCGCGACTTCGGCGGCCCCGGCGATTACCGCAACCCGTTCATCAACAAGCTGAACCAGCGCATGAACGATTACGCGGAAACCAGCTGGGGCAAAGTGGGGCAGGAGCCGGGCTTCTCCATGGGGCTGCTGTTTGGCAATTTCATCACCGAAGCCCTAGGGCCGCGCGACCGCAAATGGGTGCTGGATTATATCCAACGGGTGCTGATGCCGGAAATTCTCAGCACCTACAAGAAAGTCATCACCCGGCTGGGCTTTTTGCAACCTCAAGCAACGGTCTGACCCGGCTAACAATAGGAAATAAGTCCACAAAAACCATTGATCACCAGAATGGCGGAGGAATGTGGCGCGTCTTCTTCCGGCTCAGACTGCCCCGGCAACCAGGAGCAAGCGGTTAGCGACAGGAGAGTTGCCAGCAAAATTAATCGTAATATTTTCATTTCTATGGAGTCCGTCGGTATTATTGTTGGAGTGTAGCGGATTCCATACATGCGCGGGAAGTAGGCAACAAATGCCTGCTTCCCGGCAAATCTTACCAACCGATAAAAGCCTCAACCTTGTCCGCCAGTTCATCGGCGTACAGGTCACGGAAAAAATGGTCAGCGCCATCGACGGTTTCCACTGTCAAATTAGCCTGCTTGACCCCTTGCAATTGGGTTGGCAAATCCGTCACCACCTCATCCGCAGAACCCATCACGATCAGCATGGGCTTGTGAATTTTTGGCAACAGGCTGGGGGTATTTTTATGCTCATCATTGTTGTAATAAGAGACAATGCTGGCGGCTGACGCCTTGGCGTTTTCACAATGCAGGAAACCAGGGAGTTCCAGCGGAATGTCGCCTTTGCCATCCTCCACCAGCCTGGAGGCTTCCGCCATAATCTCCGTCAGCGGTTTTTTGTAACGTTCTGCGTATTCCTGGCTGGCCTTGTCCGGGTCGGCGGTGGCGGGGGCCACCATCACCACTTTTTCCAGCAAGCCGGAGTCTTTTTCAGCCGCGTACCAAGCGACCTGATTGCCGCCACGGGAATGGCCCAGCAACACCACTTTGGTGGCGCCTTGTCCCTTCAGCCAGTTCATCCAGGCATCCAACTCCGTCACCGCGTCTTCATGCTTGTGCTTGTGTTCAACCGCGCAATCCAGCATTTCGGACGGACGCTTGTCAATGCCGAAGCTGAGATTGACGCTGAGTGTGTTGTAGCCCTTCTCCTTCAGCAAGTCCGCCAAGGATTGCATGATTTCCATCTTGTTATTGGCCAGCGTGCCATGCAGCATCAGGATGACGCCATCCTTGACCGTTTTGCCGGACGCCAGTTCCAGGTCGGCGCGCAAGTTGATGTCACCCTGTTTTACAGTGACTTCTTCAGCATGAAGGTTGGAAAAAGCTGCCAGCAACGGCAGCAAAACAATACCAGCAAGTCGGCTGAGTGGTTTCATGAAATTCTCCGGTTTGGGTAGGTTACATTGCGGGGCTTAGATTCCCATCGCCCGCCTCGCCATTTCATCTTTCAGAAATCCCATCCGGTTGACAAGATTCAACCCCGAATTACGGAGAATTTTCCACGGCGTCAAGGTATTGCCAAACAACAGGCGAAAACCTTCCATCGCCTTCTGGGTCAGCACATTATCGCCCCGCCGGGCGCGTTCATAGGCGCGCAGCACCCGCAGGCCGCCAATGTCACCCTGCGCCTGATAAATTTGCGCGGCCAGCTCCACGGCATCCTTGATCCCCAGGTTGACGCCCTGCCCAGCCAGCGGGTGGATGGTGTGGGCGGCATCCCCCACCAGCGCAATGCGTTCCTGGATATACGGCTCGGCATGGCGACCACGCAAGGAAAAGGCGGCGCGTTCACCAACGCCGGTAATTTCCCCTAGACGATAATCCAGTGCCTGCCCGAGTTCCTGACGGAAACCGGCTGCATCGCGCATCAGCATGGCGTCGGCCCGGTCAGCGGGCAATGTCCAGACAATGGAGCAGAAATTTTCCCCCAGCGGCAGGAACGCCAGCGGCCCGCTGGGCATGAAGCGTTGCCACGCCGTGTCCTGATGCGGACGTTCGGTCTGGACTACGCAAACCAGCCCTTTCTGGCCGTAATCCGTGGTTTCCAGCCCAATACCGGCCAGCCGCCGCACCTGGGATTGCGCGCCATCCGCGCCCACCAGCAGTTTCGCCTGCAAGGTTTCACCGCTTTCCAGCGTCACATCAATGGCGGAAAGGCCAACAGAAAAAGCGGAAAGTTTGCCAGGGCAATACAGATCCACGCCTTCCAGCGCATTGACCGCATCCAGCAAGGCCAGTTGGATGACCCGGTTTTCAACGATATGCCCAAGATCCGGCTCGCCCAGGTCGGCGGCGTCGAAACGGATTTCGCCAGCGCCGGTGGCGTCCCATACACACATGGATTCATACGGCGCGGCGCGGCGCGCCACCACGCCCTCCCAGGCACCAGCGCCAGCCAACGCCCGTTGCGATGCGCGGCTGATGGCGGACACCCGCAAGTCATACGGGTCGGAAGGGGAAAAGGCGGTGGGCAGTTGCGTTTCCAGCACAGCCACGCGCAGGCCGATCTTGCCCAGCAGGCAAGCCAGCGTGGAACCCACCATCCCGCCACCCGCGATGATGACATCGTATTGCTTCGGCATATTGATTATTCCTTAGACAACGTTACAGTCGCCCCAGCCTACAACAAAGCAGCGCTTGGCAACACTCACAGGATCAACAATCCGCTTATAACCAGGGCAAGAGCAACATTTTGCCGGGGGTAGCGCCCAGAATGGCCTTGAAACCTGCGAAATACAGGAGGACGACGCAAATAGCCAGCAGATAAAACGACGGCGCGGCATATACGGCGTGGTACACCAGCCAGGTTTGGCCGAGCACCAAAAGCACCGCCAGCATGATCAGCAGAACAATCAGCACAAGATCAAACGCCAGTGCCAGCAAGCGCATACTGGAATGGCCATGCGCCTGCTCATGGATATGGGACAGAAAATATCCCTTGTGGGGTGGCGAAGCCGGGGTATTGGTTTTCATCCATGACACTCCTTGTCACAATTACATACACCAGACACTGAGGTTAAAAGTATAGGCAAGCCGAATCCATTTTGCCGCCCAAACCCTCACGACGCGGCATGGATGCCACCCATGCTGAGGTATTTGATCTCCAGGTACTCATCCAGCCCATAGCGGGAGCCTTCCCGCCCCAACCCCGAGCTTTTCACGCCGCCGAAAGGCGCGACCTCCGTCGACACCATGCCAGTGTTGACGCCCACCATGCCGTATTCCAGCGCTTCACCCACCCGCCAGACGCGACCGATGTCACGGGCATAGAAATAAGCCGCCAGCCCATATTCGGTGTCATTCGCCATGCGGATAGCTTCGGCCTCATCCTCGAAGCGGAACAACGGCGCCACCGGGCCAAAGATTTCCTCCTTGGCGACCCGCATGCTGGACGAGACGCCCGTCAACACCGTGGGCTTGTAAAAGGAGCCGCCCAGCTCATGCCGCCCGCCGCCGCCAATGACTTGCGCGCCACCCGCCAGCGCATCCGCCACCAGTTCCTCGACCTTGCACACCGCCGCCTCATCAATCAGCGGCCCTTGGGTGACATCCGCCTCCAACCCGTTGCCAACCCGCAGGCTGGCGACTTTTTCCGCCAGCTTGGCCGCAAAGGCGTCATACACGCCCGCCTGCACCAGAAAACGGTTGGCGCACACGCAGGTCTGGCCGGAATTGCGGTATTTGGACACCAGCGCGCCTTCCACCGCCTCATCCAGATCGGCATCATCAAACACGATGAACGGCGCATTGCCGCCCAGCTCCAGCGACAGCTTTTTCAGGGTTGGCGCACACTGGCGCATCAGCAGCCTGCCGACTTCGGTGGAGCCGGTGAACGACAGCTTGCGCACCACCGGGCTGGCGGTAAGCTCCCCACCAATGGCGACCGGGTCGCCAGTGATGACGTTGAACACGCCCGCAGGCACGCCAGCGCGCACCCCCAACTCCGCCAGCGCCAGCGCCGACAGCGGCGTCTGTTCCGCCGGTTTGAGCACCATCGTGCAACCCGCCGCCATCGCCGGACCCAGCTTGCGGGTAATCATCGCCGCCGGAAAATTCCACGGGGTAATGGCGGCGCAAACACCGATGGGCTGCTTGATCACCAGCAGGCGCTTGTCCGCTTGCGGGGAGGGAATGACATCGCCATACGCCCGCTTGCCTTCTTCCGCAAACCAGTCGAAAAATGAGGCGGCGTAACTAATTTCGCCCCGCGCTTCCGCCAATGGCTTGCCTTGCTCCGAAGTCATCAGCACCGCCAGGTCGTCCTGATGCTCCCGCATCAACGCCGCCCAACGGCGCAGGATGCTGCTGCGCTCCGCCGCCGTTTGCGCCCGCCATGCTGGCAACGCCGCTTCAGCTGCGGCAATCGCCCGCCCGGTTTCAGCCGCGCCGCAATCCGGCACGTTGGCCAACGCCTCACCAGTGGCGGGATTGCGCACTTGCAGCACGCCGCCAGTGTCCGCAGCAACCCACTGGCCATCAATATGGCAACGGGAACGGAGCAAATAAGGCGCTTGTAATGTCAGCATGAGGGTTCTCCTGTCAGATGGCGAAACGGGGCAATGTATAGGTGGAAGGTAAACCGAACACTTCCGGATAGGCAACATGCACGAAATATAACCCTCCAGCAGGGGCGGTCATCCCGGCTTGGGTGCGGTCACGCAATGCCAGCAGCGCCGCGATCCAGTCCGGCGGGCGCTCCCCCGCCCCCACCTTCAGCAGCGACCCGACAATATTGCGCACCATATGGTGTAAAAAGGCATTGGCCGCAATATCGACATGGATAAAATCCTGCTCCCGGCTGACCTGGACTGCGGTGATTTCACGGACAGCATGACGCGCCTGACAACCCGCCGCACGAAAACTGGAAAAGTCCTGTTCCCCAACCAATGCCTGGGCCGCTTGGTGCATAGCCTCGGCGTCCAGCGCGCCATGCAACCAGTGCACCCGCTTGTGCAACAGGGCGGGGCGCGCCGGACGGTTGAGGATGATGTAGCGGTAACGGCGTGAATAGGCGGAAAAACGGGCGTGGAACTCCTCCGCCACCGGCTGTATCCAGCGCATGGCGACCCCTTCCGGCAAATGGGCGTTAGCCCCAAACAGCCAGCCGCGCTCTGGCCGCACTGCGCTGGTTTCAAAATGGATGACCTGCCCCAGCGCGTGGACGCCAGTATCAGTCCGCCCGGCGCATACAACCTGCACAGGCTCCGCCGCCACTGCCGAAAGCGCCTGTTCGACACACGCCTGCACCGTTGGCGCATGCCCCAGACGTTGCCAGCCGTAGAAGGGGCTTCCGTCGTATTCGATACAGGCTGCAAATTTCATTCAGTCAATCCCACTGGCGTAAAACACAAAAGGCCGGATGAACCGGCCTTTATAGCGGGAATGTGCAGATTCCTCAACCCGTTTGGTGCAGCAGAACCTCAGCTTCACGGCGCTGGTCGTCATTGCCTTCGACCATGACTTCTTCCAGCGTGCTGCGGGCGCCTTCGATGTCGCCCATGTCCAAATAGGCGCGCGCCAGATCCAGCTTGGTGCTGATATGCGCTTCATGCAGGTCGATCTCTTCATCCGGAAAGTCGAGGAAAGACAGCGCGTCATCAATATCACCCAGCCAATCTTTGTCCTCTTCACTGATCGGCGCGTAGAAGGTGTCCTTGGGCAGGATACGGGTAATGCCGGTGTTATTGTCCAGATGCAGGTTCAGATTGGTTGAATTACCAGCAGCGGCAGCCACGGCTGGGGCGGCGATGGCTGCCGCAGCGACGGCTCCGGCCACTGGCGTATCCGCCTTGTGCTCATCCGCGTCATCATCCAGACTGAAATCCAGCACGCCGCTGGCGGAGCCATTGCCACCCTTGGCCGCATCAACATCCAGCAGCGGTTGGGAAGGCGCATCCGGCAAATCCAAGTCAAAGTCCAGATCAAGGTCATCATCCAGATTCTCCAGATCGAAAGTTTCCTCCTCCAGCTCAGAAGAGTTCGCTGCTAGCTGATGCGGCTGCTGACCCGCACTCAGATCGGGCAAGTCCGGCAGTGTGGACATGACAGCTTGTGGTGCGGGCGGTTCAACATCAGCGCTTTCACCATCCTGCAATAACTTGTCAAGGTCAATATCATCAAAGTCCAGGTCACCCAGCTCAAGATCGCCGAAATCATCATCCATCACCGGCGCTCCAGCAAAGCCATCACGCCCATGCTCTGCAACTGGCTCGACAGGTTTTAGCGGATGCTCTTCAGCAACATGACGCCCATGCGTCTCAACTGGCTCGACAGGTTTCAGCGGATGTTCTTCAACAGCATGCGGGACAGTATCGTCCGCTGCCGCAACGGCTGCGGCACCTGCCGCCGCCATGCCCCCCAGTGCGGTTGCGACTGTCGTTGCGACCGCGCTGATATTGGAGCCATCGCCCTGATACAATTTGTTGTCCGGACTGATTTTGCGTCCCCAATCCGCAATGGACTTCCACAAGGCCGCCTTGTTGGGGCCATTCATGCTGGCGAACTGTTGCGCCTGATTGTCAAACGCTTCACGATTATTGGCGGAGAAATAACACTCCAGCAATTTATGGCGATATTCCAGCTTGTCCGGCTGACGTTCAATGCCTTTTTTCAGTTCGCTTTCCGCCTGCTGGTAAAGCCCATAGGCGATGTATACATTCGCTTCGGTCAACAGATCGTCTTCGGTTTCAGACCCGTGCGTATTGTCATGGGAGGCGCTCACCGGAACATGGGCACCCTCATCCCAGGCATTATCGCCATCATCCCGAATGCCGAACGGATCAGTTTGGCCATGGCTAGTTGTTGCCCCATAACCACGGGAGCCACGTTGCTCCGCCTTATCCAATTCAGATTCCAGCGTACCCAGATCCAGGGGTTCTTCTTCTATAAGCGGCCCGTCCAATTCATCGTCCAAATTGGCGAAGCGGTCTTTCGCCTTGGCGGAATCCGCACCATCCGGCTTGCGACGACGCCCAAGCAGCCATAGCAACAGCAGCAAAGCCAAGGAACCAGCGCCAATCTTCAACGCCAACGGTGATGTCAACATACCCAGAAGATCATTGCTATCCTTTGTTTCGTCCACAAATGCAGATGCAGGCTTCTTGTCTTCCGGTTCACTGATGGGCGTTACCGGCACCACTGCTGGCTTGTTGACAGGTTTGGGCGGCGTATTCTCAACCGGTGGCGTCAATGGAACCAAACTGCTGCTGGCGTTCGCCGGTGGATTAGGGTTAGCCGCCACAACGGGAGGCGTCCCTGCTGGCGGCTGGACGCCCGTGGGCGTTCCTCCCGGAGGCGTAACAGCAGCGGGCTGGCCTGACGCCGCAGGTGGTTGTTCACCCCGCAATACGGCGTCATTGTCTTTACCCGCAACGTTCGCCATGTGGGTTTGGATGTCTTTGCCCTGATCCGGCGCAGGCGTTGGCGTGCCTGGAACAGATGGTTGCTGATTGCCCCGAGTGGCCGCCTGCTGTGCGGCGGCGTCCTGGGCTTCAGGCGTTTCCGCCAATGGTGCCGTCTTGATCCCGTTGGCCGCCAGTTGCTGTTGCAACTCCGCAAGCTGGTTGTCACGCAAAGCCAGCAAACGGTTTTTCTTACTGAGCATGGACTCAAGATCCGTAACCCGCGACTTGAGATCTTTATTTTCGTTCTGCCGCGCTGTCAGTGACTCATTCGCCAAGGCAAGCTGTTTTTCAAGCGCCGCCAATTTGGCGTTGCCAGCCGCGACCGCTGCATTCTTGGCTTCACTTCCGGCTGCTTGCGCACCCAACACCTCAAGCCGCGCCTTGTCATCGGTTTTACCGGCAGTGTTGCGGGTCGCCGCCGTCGGGGCGGATGGCTTGGAGGCTGATGTTGTCCCCGTGGATTGCTGCGGAACAGTCTTGCCCGCCAACGATTTGCGGAACTCACGCCACTCGGCGTTTTGTTGGCGAATCTGACGGCGCGCTTCCGCCCGTGAAATATCCCCCGCATCACCGGAGGCAGGTGCCTTCAGCGTCGCCCCTGTGCGCAGGTTATTGATATTTTCGCCAATGAAAGCGTTCGGATTAGCCCGGAACAACGCCATCATCATCTGGTCATTGCTGACGCCGGGTTGCTGCAAACGGGATGCAACCCGGAACAGGGTATCGCCTGACCTGACCCGGTAAGTGCGGTTACGCCCAGATCCGGAAGCCGCCGGTTGGCCAGAAGGGGCCGCCGGTTGGGTGGACGCTTGCCGCGACGGCCGTCGCACATTGCCCGCCGCCTTCGGTTCGGCGCGCACTGTAGCATCCCCCGCGACCGTATTGCCCGGTTGCATCAATACCGGCGGATCCAGCATGACTGTGTATTCTTTCAGCAATTGCCCTTGAGGCCAGCTGACTTCCAGCAGGAAGTTAACGAACGGTTCCTGTATCGGCCGATCGGAAGTGACCAGGATGACAGGCTTCCCGCCTTGAACGGATGGAGTAAAATGTAAGCTGCTGAGAAAAGCAGGGCGGGCTACGCCCACACGGTTAAACACGTCAGGCGGTGCCAAACGCACTTGGATCTGGCTTGCATCTGCAGGGGCGGCAGACAACAGGTCAATTTTGGCGCGCAGTGGCTGATTCAGGTGAGAGCTGGACTCTATATCCCCGAGTCCCAGGGCGCTAGAAGCCGCGGGATATGCTCCGGCGATGAATATAGCTAAGCTCAAGGCTTGTTTATTCACTGCAATTCCCCTTCGATTCTTTATCTGTAAGATTGTAGCATCCCTGATTCATCACCTGTGCAACTCTTAATTTAGCCCTTATTATTCTGATGAATAGTGATTCTAGTTATTGTTTCTTAAGCTGGACTATATAGTAGTACATTTTGGTAAGCAATGCCGCCCCGAGACAAGCTTTTGAACATGTGGACAAGAGACCCCACATCCAATATCCACGGCCCATTGTCGTTAATAATGAATTAATTCCCGCTTAACCCGTGATTATAGGTAGTCTTGCAGCAAAATTTCCGCAATCCGGACGCTGTTCAAAGCGGCGCTGTTGCGCACATTGTCCGCAACCACCCACAGGTCCAAACCAAAGGATTGGGAAATGTCCTCCCGGATACGGCTAACAAACACCTTATCGGCATTGACGGCTTCCGTCACCGGGGTTGGATAATCGCCCTCCCCCCTTCCGTCCAGAACCTCCACCCCAGGCGCTTTGCGCAGGATGGCGGCGGCTTCCTGCGCCGTCAGTTTGCGCTGCGTTTCGAGATGGATGGCCTCGCAGTGGCCAAAAAACACAGGAGCCCGCAAGGTGGTCGGGTTCACCGGCAGCTCTGGCGATTCCAGAATCTTGCGACTTTCCCACACCAGTTTCATTTCTTCGCGCGTATAACCGTTTTGCAGCACATCCCCAATCTGCGGCAGCACATTGAACGCGATTTGCTTGGGGAAAACGCCCGCCTCAATGGGCCGGGCATTCAATAATTGCGCCGTTTGCCGCGCCAGTTCGTCCACACCGGCGCGGCCTACGCCGGAAACCGCCTGAAAGGTGACCACATTGATGCGCGCAATGCCTGCCGCATCATGCAAGGGCTTCAGCACCGTCAGCATCTGGGTGACGCCGCTGCCGGGATTGGCGATGATGTTCCGCCGGGAATACGCCGCCATCGCCTGCGGATTGACCTCCGCCGCCACCAGCGGCACATCCTCCTCCAAGCGGAAACAGGCGCTGTCGTCAATCACGACGCAACCCGCCTCAGCAGCCTTGGGGGCGTAGGCGGCAGCGACCGTTTCCCCTGCCGCCAACAGCGCAATCTGCACGCTGGCGAAGTCGAAATCGGCCAGTGGCTCCACATCCAGCGATTCACCGCCGAACTCCACCGTCTGCTCGCCATCAGCATCCGCTTCCAGCGCATAGACACGCCCTACTGGAAACCGGCGCGAAGCCAGCAGATCCAGCATGGATTCACCCACCAGACTGGCCGCGCCGACCACCGCAATGTCCACTTTCCGCGCCATGCGTCAAGCCTGCAAAGCAGCGACGACGGCGTCGCCCATCGCGGCCGTGCCAACCTTGCGGCAACCTTCCGCATAAATGTCGCCGGTGCGCACGCCAGCGGCCAGCACCTGCTTCACCGCCGCCTCGATGCGGTCAGCCAGATCCCCCCGGTTCAGGCTGTAACGCAGCAACATGGCGGCGGACAGGATCGTCGCCAGCGGGTTGGCGACACCTTGCCCGGCGATGTCCGGCGCGGAGCCATGGATCGGCTCATACAAGCCGCAGGCGGAAGCGTTCAGGGAGGCGGAAGGCAACATGCCAATGGAGCCGGTCAGCATCGCAGCGGCGTCCGACAGGATGTCGCCAAACATATTGGTGGTCACCATCACATCGAACTGCTTGGGCGCGCGCACCAATTGCATGGCGGCGTTGTCGACGTACATATGGCTGAGTTCGACCTCCGGGTATTCCTGGCCGACGCGCTCGACCACTTCGCGCCACAGCTCGGACACTTCCAGCACGTTGGCCTTGTCGACCGAGCACAAACGTTTGCCGCGCTTCATCGCCGTTTCAAACGCAACACGGGCGATACGGTCAATTTCGGACTCACGGTAAGCCAGGGTGTTGTAGCCCCGGCGCTCGCCGTCCTCCAGCACTTCAATGCCGCGCGGTTTGCCGAAATAAATGCCGCCGGTCAGTTCGCGCACGATCATGATGTCCAGACCGGCCACCACTTCCGGCTTCAGGGTGGATGCGGACGCCAACTCTTCGTACAGGATGGCCGGGCGCAGGTTGGCGAACAGCCCCAGATCGGCGCGGATAGCCAGCAAACCGCGTTCCGGACGCAGCGGACGGTCGAGCTTGTCGTACTGCGGCCCGCCGACCGCGCCCAGCAGGATGGCGTCAGCCTCTTTCGCCAGCGCCTGGGTGGAAGCCGGATAAGGGCTGCCTTCCGCATCGTAGCCAGCGCCGCCGATACCGGCGTATTCCAGCTCGACTGACAGGCTGCCCTCGGCGGTGAAAACATCCAGAACCTTGATGGTTTCCGCCACAATTTCAGGCCCGATGCCATCACCGGGCAATACCAGAATCTTGCTAGTCATATAAATCCAAATAAAAAATTAGAACAACCACGGCGCAGCCTGCTGGCGGCGCTCCTCGTAAGCACGGATTTCGTCAGCATGCTGCAACGTCAGGCCGATGTCATCCAGCCCGTTGAGCAGGCAATACCTGCGGAATTCGTCGATGCTGAAGCCGAACGCCGCGCCGGTTGGCGTCAGCACCTGCTGCCGCTCCAGGTCAACCGTCAGTTGGTAACCTTCCTGCGCCCCGGTTTCCTGGAACAACTGTTCAACCGCCTCGGCAGGCAAGGTGATCGGCAACAAACCATTCTTGAAACTGTTGTTGAAAAAGATGTCGGCGAAACTCGGCGCAATCACCGCACGGACACCGTAATCGGTCAGCGCCCACACCGCGTGTTCACGCGAGGAGCCGCAGCCGAAATTTTCCCGCGCCAACAGCACGGAAGCGCCAGCGTAGCGCGGAAAGTTCAGCACAAACGCAGGGTTGACGGCGCGCTTGCTGTGATCCATGCCCGGCTCACCCGGCTCGTTATAACGCCAATCATCAAACAGCGTCGGCCCAAAGCCGGTGCGCTTGATGGATTTCAGGTATTGCTTGGGGATGATGGCGTCCGTATCGACGTTGGAGCGGTCAAGCGGCACCACCACGCCCGTATGCACAGTAAATTTTTCCATGATGGTCACTTCGCCTTGTCGTCTTTCGATGCTTCTTTCTCAATCGAACCGCCCAGTGATTTCAGATCCTTGCCCACACCTTCCACCGTGCTGCAAGCGGCCAGTGTCGCCAGGAACATCGTCAGGGACAAAACAGTCAGCAGTTTTTTCATGCGCTTCTCTCCTTACAAAGTGCGGACATCGACAAAATGGCCGGTCACCGCCGCCGCCGCCGCCATCGCCGGGCTGACCAGATGGGTGCGCCCGCCCTGCCCCTGCCGCCCTTCGAAATTGCGGTTGGAAGTGGAGGCGCAACGTTCGCCCGGCTCCAGGCGGTCAGCGTTCATCGCCAGGCACATGGAACAGCCCGGTGCCCGCCATTCAAACCCGGCGGCGATAAAGATCGTGTCCAGCCCTTCGCGTTCAGCCTGCTGTTTGACCAGACCGGAACCCGGCACCACCATCGCCAGCTTGACGTTGCTGGCGACCTTGCGCCCTTTGGCAACTTCAGCGGCGGCGCGCAGGTCTTCAATGCGGGAGTTGGTGCAGGAGCCGATAAAGACCTTGTCGACCTGCACGGAAGTCAGCGGCATATTGGCTTCCAGCCCCATGTACTGGAGGGCGGCGCGGATGCCGTTGGCCTTGACCGGGTCGCTTTCCTGCGCCGGGTCAGGCGTGTTGCCGTCGACCGCCGCCACCATCTCGGGGGAAGTGCCCCAGGTGACCTGCGGCTTGATGCTGGCGGCGTCGATGCGCACCACACGGTCGAACACGGCGTCCGGGTCGGAATGCAAATCCCGCCAAGCGGCAACGGCCTTGTCCCAGTTTTCGCCTTGCGGCGCATACGGGCGGCCCTTGACGTAGCCAATGGTCGTATCATCCACCGCCACCATCCCGGCGCGGGCACCTGCTTCAATCGCCATGTTGCAGAGCGTCATGCGGCCTTCCATCGACAAATCGCGGATGGCTTCGCCGCCGAATTCGATTGCATGGCCAGTGCCGCCCGCCGTGCCGATCACGCCGATAATGGCGAGCACGATGTCCTTGGCGGTCACACCCTTGCCTGCCTTGCCGTCCACGCTGACCAGCATGTTTTTCATCTTTTTCTGGATCAGGCACTGGGTCGCCATGACGTGTTCGACTTCAGAAGTGCCGATGCCATGCGCCAGCGCGCCGAATGCACCATGGGTGGAAGTGTGGGAATCGCCGCAGACCACAGTCATGCCCGGCAAGGTGGCACCCTGTTCCGGGCCGATCACATGCACAATGCCCTGACGGATGTCACCGAGGCGGAACTCCGTCACGCCGAAGGTTTGGCAATTGGCGTCCAGCGTTTCCACCTGGGTGCGGGAAACCGGGTCGGTGATGCCATGCTCCAGCCCGATGGTCGGCACATTGTGATCCGGCACCGCCACCATGGAGCTGACACGCCACGGCTGGCGGCCAGCCATTTTCAGGCCTTCAAACGCTTGCGGGGAAGTGACTTCATGCACCAGATGACGGTCGATATAGAGCAAACAGGTGCCATCCGCTTCCTGCCGCACCACATGGGCGTCCCATACCTTGTCGTAGAGAGTTTTGCCAGCCACAAACGGTCTCCTCGAAAAACATGATTGATAGCTGAAGAATACCACCCATCCATGAATAAATAAAATTCATAATTTTCATATTCTGCATTCCAGAATAGAATACAAAACCATGGACATCAGCCACCTCAACGCCTTCATCGAAGTCGCCCGCCACCAATCATTTTCGCTGGCAGCCGAAGCCCTGTTCATCACCCAACCCGCCATCAGCAAGCGCATCAACCAGCTGGAAAACGAATTGGGCGCGCCCCTGTTCAACCGCATCAACCGCAAGGTGACGCTGACGGAAGCAGGCCACGCCCTATTGCCGCGCGTGCAAGCCTTGCGCAACGAGTTGGAAGACATCCGCCGCATCGCCTCCAACCTGTCCGGCAACCTCCAGGGCTATCTGGTGCTGGGCACCAGCCACCACATCGGCCTGCGCCGCCTGCCGCCCGCATTGAGCCATTTCAACCGCGAACACCCGAGCGTGCGGCTGGACTTGCATTTCGTGGATTCCGAACAGGCGTGCCTGGCCGTGGAGCGGGGGGAACTGGAGATCGCCCTCATCACCCTGCCCACCGAATTGCCGGAACAGTTGCAGGCGCAACACATCTGGACAGACCAACTGCACTTTGTCGTCGACCCGGAACATCCGCTCTGCCACGCGCCCCATGTCACCCTGGAGACACTGGTGGGACACCGCTGCGTGATGCCGGGCAAGGACACGTTCACGTACCAGATCATCCGTCAGGCGCTCGCGCCCTTCGACAACCAACTGGACGTTTACATCAGCACCAACTACCTCGAAACGCTGAAAATGCTGGTCAGCGCGGGGTTGGGCTGGTCCCTGATGCCGCACACCATGCTGGATGGGACGCTGGCGACCGTCCAGACGCCGCTTGCCCCGCACCGGCATTTGGGGGTGATATTCCACCGCAAGCGCACCTTGTCCAACGCCGCCAAAACCTTGCTGCAAATCCTGGGGCAATACGCCGACCACACAGGCTGATGATCTGCCCCGTGGTGCGCCCATAAAAAAGGCCGACACAAGGTCGGCCTTTCCGCTACACGCTTCCTAACAACAATCAGTCTTCGCGCCGACGGCGGAAGTATGCGGTCGCCGCCAGCAGCATGCTCATGATCGCCATCCCCCACTCACTGAGTGTCGGGATTTCCAGGTTTGGCACCAGACCGAAACCAACTGTGGTGTTGGTGGAACCGTTGTCTTCCGGCTCATCACCCCAGACGAGATCGATCGGTTTGCTGGAAATGCTGCCGTCCGGATTCAGGACGCCGTTGCTATCCCCTGCGTTGTCATCGTTCGGGTCGCTGCCGCCGATGGTTGGCAGATAACCAACAGGTGGAATGACCTTCACAACATACTTGCCTTCCTGCAGATCACTGAAGAAGTAGTTGCCATCCGCGTCGGTGGTCTGCGGTTGCAGCACATCGCCGAAGATGTCGGTGACCGGCTTGCCATCCGGCGTCAGCAGGGTGACCGTCGCCCCTGGCACACCCGGTTCGCCCGGATCCTGTTTGCCATTCGCATTCAGGTCGATCCACAAACGGCTACCCAGATTGACCGCATGCAACAGGCCGCAGTCAACCGTGCTGTTACGGTTCTCATCATCACCATCCACATCAGCGCCCGGTTCAGTTCCTGGAGCCAAGGTAATAGCTGGCGTCTGGAAACTGCCAGCGACCAGCTTACAGTTGCTGTCGGTATTAGACAGGTCGGTATCCGGATCCGCGCCACCTTTAGTCAAGCTGTACCCAGAGCTGGCGCCCGAATTCACCACCACCACGTAATCGCCCGGCTTCAGGTTAGTGAACAGGTAATCACCATTAGGGCCGGTCGTAACGGGAGCCACCGGCTTGCCGGTGATGTCGGTCGCAGGCGTGGAGCCATCCACATCCATCAGACTGACGCTGATGCCGCTGATGCCCGGTTCGCCGCTGTCCTGCTGGCCATTGCCGTTCGTGTCGAACCAGATTTTATTGCCCAGCGAAACACCACTGTAGAAACCGCAGTCGATGGTCATATTGCCATTGGCGTCGTCACCATCATCCGCAGGTTCCGTGCCCGCCGCCAGTGTGAATGGCTGGGTTTGGATCGCGCCATTGGCCGGATTGACACGGCAGTTGCTATCGTAGTCGCTAGCATCATCATCCGCATCCACACCACCCATGGTCGGGAAGTAACCCGTCGGCGGAACAACCGTCACCACGTAATCGCCTTCCGGCAAGTTACCCCACAGGTAAATGCCATCCGCGCCGGTGACATGCGGCCCTATCGCTTTGCCATCCAAGTCAGTGACGGAGTTGCCTGCCGCATCTGTCAGGGTGACCGTAGCACCAGCAAGGAAACCTTCGCCACTGTCCCGCACGCCATCAGCGTTGCTGTCAACCCATATCTGGTTGCCGACTGCAACAGGCGTACCTGGTTCAGGCGGCAGCAAGCCGAAGTCAACCGTCAGGTTGGAGCGGGCGTCTTCGGTGCCTTGGCCGTCGTCACCCGCAACGCCGCTGGCGGTTGGGGTCTCGCCGGTTGGCTCCTTGTCATCCAGCACCACGACATTGGAGCACAGGCCGTCAGCCGGGGTGTTGCCGCCATTGTCGTTGTTGTCAC
>NZ_JAYMYJ010000156.1:0-5845 GCF_035668035.1 Candidatus Thiothrix phosphatis
ACGCAGTAACAGGTGAGTGGGATGTCGGTACAGTCGGGGTGGGGGCAGCGAATGCGGTTAGCCTAGGGATTACCGCGACAGTCCAATAACGGTTGAGTGGTGTTGTGAAATTTTTCTGAAATATTATGGATATATGGTGCCTTACATCATCTGTTGATTGATGCATGATACAAAATCATGATAAATTTGACGTAAATAAAGATTATATTTAGTAATGATGCGAGGGCTAAATGTATAAGAAGTCGACACTACAAGCATGGGGGCGATTCCTATGGGGAGGGGGGCTGGTTCTTGTCCCACAGCTTGTGCATGCTGACATATCGGGTAAGGCATTCCGTGATTTTAACGTCAATGGCGCATTCGACAATAGTGCGGCGTTCCATGAAGTTGGCGTGGCTGGCATTACGGTAAAAGCGTTTGACGCAGCAGGCGTGCAAGCGGCAACTGCGACTTCGATAGAAGATGGTTCCTATACGCTTGCTGGCTTGAACAGCGGCGCAGACTACCGGCTGGAGTTCAGCTGGTCAGAAAATTGGTTGAAGGAAGGCGCAGCTGGGGGGACATCGGTACAGTTCGTTAAGGATGGGTCTACGAATGCTAATTTAGCCTTAGGAAACCCTGCGCAGACAATTGCACCGGGTTCGGTGCCGCAAGTGGCTACCGCCGTTTATAGTGGAAGCATCCATTACGGTGATGAATTTGCATTGGTAAAGCTGCCAGAATCTTCCGGGTCTGTCAGTTCTACAGATTTGACCAGTTACATGAGTCCCGCCCCAACAGTGTTGGCAAAGGAAAATCAGGTCGGTTCAATCTGGGGTATGGCGCATGACCGTACTCGCCAGCGTTTATTGGCGGGGGCATTTGTTAAACGGTATGCGCGTTTGGCGGGTAACCCAACCACGATTTACAGTATTCCTGACAGCTCCGGCGCGCCCAGCGTTTGGGTTACGTTGGATGCCACCCGTGCAGACCCGCATGGGGCGTCACCGAACTGGAGCCAGGATTTTACCGTCATCTCCAGCGTCGGCAAGGATGGCCTGGGGGATGTGGATATCGCCGAAGATGGCAGTGAAGTTTACACCGTTGATTTGAAAACCCGCGAATTTGTGCGTATTCCGGTGAATACGGACGGGGACGCCGGTATGCCGGTCAAGGTCGCCTTGCCCACTTCATTGCCCAACTGTGCGGATAGCAACGATGTCCGCCCAATGGGTTTGGGGGTGCGGGATGGCAAAGTGTATGTCGGTCTGGTGTGTAGTGCCGAGTCAACGGTTTCTGGCTTGCCCATTGCGTCTTCCGGCGCACGTAAAGGGGATCCCAGCAAGCTACGGGGGTATGTGTATGTTTGGGATGGTGCCAATAGTTTTACTTCTGTGCTGGATTTTCCGCTGAATTATACGCGAGGATGCTTGAACAATGGCGGCATAGGGAACTGCTCCTCTGTTGGGAATGCAGCTTGGCAGGCGTGGACACTGGCCTATCCGTTCAGCGATCTTTCATCGACCTATGGTTACGGTTATCCACAGCCGATGATCGCGGATATTGACTTTACCAGTGATGGCGGCATGGTGCTGGGGTTGGCAGACCGTTTTGGACACATGGACGGTGCCTATGCGGTCGAACCGCCATCAGGCTCCTTTAGTGGCTCACAATTGACCATAGCAGGTGATGTACTGCGGGCATGCAAGGCCGGGTCTGCCTGGGTCATGGAAAAGCTGATTTCCGGCAATGCCGCTTGCAGCACTGCGGGCAAGGGGTATGACGCCAATCGTCAGAAGACGATTGATGAATACTACTTTGAAGATGATATGGGAACCATTGCCCCAGGCAATCACGCAGATATTGGCGAAGGTGGGGTAAGCATTATCCAGGGTAGCGATACGGTCATTGCCTCTGTCATGGATCCAGCGCGGAATGCGCCTGGGAATGATCCAGTGACCGGTCAGAATCCTTGGGAAAGCCAAGGCTTGCATTGGTATAACGATAAAACCGGCGCACTGGAGAAAAGCTATTTGCTGGTGGACAAAG
Source organism: Candidatus Thiothrix phosphatis (assembly GCF_035668035.1). Taxonomy (NCBI): domain Bacteria; kingdom Pseudomonadati; phylum Pseudomonadota; class Gammaproteobacteria; order Thiotrichales; family Thiotrichaceae; genus Thiothrix; species Candidatus Thiothrix phosphatis. The sequence continues at coordinate 2,029 of NZ_JAYMYJ010000156.1, forward strand.
GCCAACCGGGCGACCAGCCGTTATGGGGCAAGGGTAATGGTTTGGGTGACGTTGAAATGTTGTATCCACCCGCCCCTATTGAAATCGGCAACCGCGTTTGGCTCGACAGCGATGGCGATGGTATCCAGGATGCGGATGAAAGCGGCATTCCAAATGTGCCGGTGCAGCTGCTGTCAGGGGGAACCGTCCTGGCGACAGTGACGACTGCTGCGGATGGCAGCTACTATTTTTCCAACGCCAGTGGTGTGGACAGCGCCAGCGTCAAGTATGGCCTGAGCCAGTTACAGCCGAATACGGCCTATACGCTCCATTTTCCGGCAACGGTCACTGTGGGAGGAAAATCCCACAACTTGACGACGGCAAAAGCAGGCGGGAATAGCTTGATTGATTCGGATGCGGTGGCGTCAGGTGATGTTGCAGTGACGGCGGCTGACATCCCTATAGCGGGGGCGAACAATCACTCGTTTGACGTGGGCTACGCTGAATTGAAGGTTGATATGGCGCTGACCAAAACGGTTACCCCTTCTGCTGCAAAACGGGGGGAGACGGTGGTTTACACCTTGACGGTCACCAACACAGGAGGGAGCGTGGCGACCGGTGTGAAAGTGACGGACAAGCTTCCTGACACACTGACTTTCGTTTCTCATGATGGGGTCAGTCCGGGCGTGTATGATGCTATGACAGGCGAGTGGGATGTTGGTGCAGTCGAGATGGGTGCGGCTAATGCTGTAACTCTACACATCATGGCGACGCTCAATTAACGGCTAATTAAATAGGGAAGGCAATACAGCAGGCACGCATTTTTTGCTTGTGTGGAATGCAAAGATGTAATAAATTTAACTTTATTATAATTAATATTAATAATAATTCTGGGGTGGGGAAAATGCACGAAAAGATAACACCACAATCATGGGGGCGATCTCTGGGGAGTGGTGTCTTGGTTCCTGTTTCTCAACTTGTCCACGCTGACATATCTGCCAAACTGTTCCACGATTTTTATGGTGACTTCGCCATGGTTCTGAGTGCGCCGCTCAATGATCAGTCATTCTTTGCCCAAGGTTAATGTGATGTTAACCAATACGGTGAAGCCTGAGGCCATCAATCGTTGCAATAGGGCCCAGACCTTGGCAGTTATCAATACAAGGGCTAATACGGCGGCAGGTGTAAAAGTGGAGGGCAAGTTTCTCGAGGGTCTGGCTTTCGTCCGCCGATGGCGAGCCGGCCCTGATGGCATGGCCGCTTGTAATAGGCGCGCCGGAACGTCGGCATGGTCGAGACTGGGGCGGTTTGCCGTTACTTTCAAGATCACGGCAATAGTCAATCAATGACTACTAACAATGTTGAATGATGCATAACGAAAACCTGAAACAAAGAGAGCTAACAAAATGAAAACAACAACTAACGTCAAGGCATTGCTACTGACTTTTTGTGCTGTTGGTGTGCTGACCGCTGCTAATCAAACCTGGGCTGACTCCACAGTCACCAACTGTGCGCAGGTAACGGCGACAACGGAAACGGATGTGGACTCCCAGCCCAACAGCGTGGCCAGCCAGGCTGCCCTGCTGGCTGCGTTCACTGGCGGCACGTTGCAGGATGATGAGTCTTGCGCCCCATTGACTGTCCAGTCCATTTTTGACTTTGGTGACGCACCCGATAGCTATGGCACCAAGCTGGCAGGCAATGGTGCCCAGCATGAAATCATTCCAGGCCTGATGTTAGGCGCTACGGTTGACGACGAAGCTGATGGCCAAAGCGGTGTCAATGCTGATGGTGACGGCACCGATGAAGACGGCGTCACCGTTCCAACCCTGACCGATGGCCAGGCGGTAACCTTGCAAATTACAGCCACCAACACACTGGCTCAGGATGCCCACGTCGGTTGCTGGATTGACTACGACCACAACGGCACTTTCGATACGGCCGAATATGGTGGGGCAACTGTGCCTGCTGGCAGCAATGCCGCCTCCATCTCCGTCACCATGCCGAGCGCTCCGGCTGACGCCAGCACTGTCATGCCAGATGGCACCTACGCGCGCTGCCGCCTGAGCACGGACACTATGGACGCCTCCAAAGCTGTCGGCCTGATGAGCAATGGTGAGATCGAGGATTACAAAGTCACCTTCACGGCGGCTCCGGTATTCGACTTGGCGTTGAACAAGCGTCTGGCTACCGGCCAAGCCACCACCGCCAAACCGGATGAAGCTGTTGTGTTCACCATCGAAGTCATTAACCAAGGCACTGTGGATGCGACTGACGTGGCTGTTACAGATTACATCCCGACCGGCCTGGTATTGAACGACGCGGCCTGGACTGACAACGGCAATGGCACTGCAACGCTGAAAACGCCGATTGCCACGTTGGCGGCGGGCACAAGCACCACTGTGAACATTGCCTTCAAGGTTGCAACGGATGCAGTAAAAGGTGAAATCTCCAACGCGGCAGAAATCAGTTCTGCGAAAGACGGCACTGGCGCGGCTGCGACCGATAAGGACTCTACGCCAGACAACAACCCAGGCAATGAAACCGGCATCGTTGATGATGTCCTGGATAATTCCGGCAATGATGAGGACGACCATGACATCGCCAAAATGACCATTATGGTTGATCCGAAAGTTGACATCGAACTGGTCAAAACGGTAACCGACTCTGCTGGCGCGCCAGTCACGGCAGTCCGTCGCGGTGCTGATGTGGTATATGTCCTGACCGCCACCAACAAAGGCCCGGATGCTGCGACAGGCGTTGTCGTTAAGGATCAGCTGCCAGCAGGCTTGACGTATAAGAGCGATGATTCCGCAGGCGGTTATGATTCTGCAACCGGCGCTTGGACAGTGGGTGATATGGGCAATGGCGAAAGCAAAGTGTTGAAAATCACAGCTACTGTCAAATAAATAACCTGACTCTCTCAGTAAAGAGGGAAGTGGTCGGCGGTATCCTCGGGATACCGTCGGCTTCAGGACGGGAACCGGCGAGAGCGAGTGAATAATAACTATAATTTTTCCCCAAGGCATTACCATGAAAATAATAAAGATTCCTGTATACGTGTCGATAGTCGGGTTGCTGGCTACGTTACCTGCCGCGTATGCAAACGAAATCGTCACGAACTGTGCGCAGGTGACCGCGGAAAGCGCGGGTGAGACGGACTCAACGCCTAACAATATGGTGGGCATGAATCCGGTGGAAGACGATGAGTCCTGCGCCAAAGTGATGATTCCCCTTGATTACGGCGATGCGCCAGACCCTTCCTACCAGACACTGGATGCTGGTGGTGGGGCGCGTCACCAACTGGGAACAGATGTGTTCCTGGGAAAATGTGTGGATGCGGACAGCGGCCTGCTGCAAGGTCAGGCGACGGCTGACGATACTGATACAGGCTCGCCTTCCTATGGCGATTGCACTTCCGGCAATGATGAGGATGGCGTGACAGTTGGCGAATTGCGGGTCGGCACCAATGGGGCCACCGTGGAAGTCACTGCAAGTAAAGCCTGCAAACTCAATGCCTGGATTGACTGGAACATTGACGGCAGCTGGGGCGGAAGCGCCGAACAGGTGTTCATGAACCAGCAATTGAACGCAGGCTCCAATACCCTTTCTCTGGACGTGCCAAAATTTGCACTGGCGGGCGACACTTACGCCCGCTTCCGCTGTTCAACGGTCGGGAATGACGGCATTGGCGGGGAGGCCGCTGATGGTGAAGTCGAAGACTACAAGGTCAGCATCCTGGAGGCGATCCCAGTCAAACCTGTTTCCGTTGGCGACACCATCTGGGTCGATGCTGACCATAACGGCCAGCAGGATGCGGGCGAAACACCGCTGGCGG
>NZ_JAYMYJ010000157.1:0-1171 GCF_035668035.1 Candidatus Thiothrix phosphatis
GGCAGTGGAAGAAGGCGATCCAGGAGCAAGCGAAGACGCTGTTTGAAGGCAAGCGGGGTCCGAAGCCGATGGCTACGCACCAGGAGCCGGATCAGTTGTATAGCGAGATTGGGAAGCTGAAGATGGAACTGGACTGGCTCAAAAAAGTCTGGGATGAGCCTGTCCTGATGCGGCGAGGATGGATTGACGCAGAGGAGGCGATGAGCGTGTTCCAGCAATGCGTCCTGGCAGGAGTATGCCGTTCGACGATCTACGCCCAGCAAAGGCCGCCAGTGGTCGATGAGAGCGATCTGCTGCATAGCCGCCTGATCGACGAGGAATACACCCGGCACCCATTCTAGGGAAGTCGTCGGATGGTTGAGTACCTCAAGAGGGTAGGTCATACGGTCAATCGAAAACGGGTGCAGCGCCTGATGCGGCAGATGGGGCTGGCCGGCATGGCGCCCGGGCCAAACACCAGCCGGAGTCACCCAGAGCACCAGGTCTATCCGTACTTGCTGCGTGGTGTTCCGGTGATCAGGCCGAACCCGGTCTGGAGCACGGACATGACGTACATCCGGCTGGCACCTGGCTTTGCCTACCTGGTGGCGATCATGGACGGGTACTCGCGTCGAGTGCTGGCCTGGCGGATCAGTAACCGCATGGACGCCACGTTCTGCGTCGATTGCCTGGAGGAGGCCTTGCGTGTCCATGGCCAGCCGGAAATCTTCAACAGCGATCAAGGCTCGCCGTTCACCAGCGAAGCCTTCACCCGCGTGCTGAAGCGTGAAGAGGTGCTGATCAGCATGGATGGTCGAGGGCGAGCGTTCGACCACATTTTCGTGGAGCGACTATGGCGCAACGTCAAGCATGAGGACGTCTATCTGAAGGGGTATGCCACCCTGGGCGACCTGATGCTCGGCCTGGCAGAGTACTTCGTCTTTTACAACGGCGCGCGTCCGCACCAGTCGCTGGGTGACCAGACGCCCGATGTCGTGCATCAGACTGCGACAGGGGGTGGAGCGATGATTGTGGACAAATTCGGCGGCGCGGCGGGAGAAACCCCTGTTCCGCTACGCTCCACAGGGGTTTCTCCCGCCGCAGAAGCAAGCGCAACAACACAAAGTACGACAAAGGCAAAGGCAAAGGCAAAGGCAAAGGCAAAGGCAAAGGCAAAGGCAAAGGCAAAGGC
>NZ_JAYMYJ010000157.1:1271-5842 GCF_035668035.1 Candidatus Thiothrix phosphatis
CAAAGGCAAAGGCAAAGGCAAAGGCAAAGGCAAAGGCAAAGGCAAAGGCAAAGGCAAAACCGGGGCAGCGCCGTCCAGCTGCTAATGAAGTCGCAGATGCAGCTTAAACATAACGCATTTTTGTCTTGACTTTAGGGTCCACTTTAGTACTCTCGCGCTTTCTACCTTCTAATATACAGACTTGCAGTTGTAGATCACCAACTCACAGAAGGCATAGATAAGTAGGGAGAGGAAGAACATGAAAAAAAGCAGAAGTCTTAGTCTTACCGCGCTGACGGTTATCGTGGGTTCGCTGTCGTTTGCCCCGTTGGCACAAAGTGCGACCGTGTATTTCGTGTCGATAAATACGAGTGTGATCGCCGGCACCAACGCAGTAGTGGCATTGGATTTCCTCGACGGTGGCACACCATCCAATAGTGTCGTTATTTCGGGCTTTCTTACCGACGGGTCACTTGGCCTACAAACACCTACGGGTGATGTGAGCGGTACGTTACCGAGTACCGTAACATTGGCGGATTTCCAGTTCTTCAATGAACTCTTGACCGAAATGACGCTAGGGAACACGCTGGCTTTTCAGTTCGCAGCGACGGCGAATGCGCCCGACTTCGGTTCGGTACCCGATGCTTTCTCCATTTTTATGCTGGATCCGAACACTCTGCTGCCGCTATTCCCAACAAATGCCCCAACAGGCGCGGATGCGCTCCTTCAGTTCGATATTGATGGCAGCGAACCCAACGCCTACCTGGCATCGGGTGGTGAGGTCACAATGACAGTTGCTCAGGTTCAGCAGCAAGTGCCGGAACCAGGCTCGTTACTGCTCGCAAGCCTGATTCTTGCCGGCCTGTCTTGCCAACGGAGGCATCACGACTGGGCGGAGTCCCTGACAGGTCCGCATAGGCGACCGGAGCAGAGCCTTTCGCAATACGCATGAATCGCAAGGCAGGCCGCTGAAGGAGAGTGCAGTGATGAATCGACGCAGCTGGTTTGGACTTGTAAAGCTCATTCTGACCTTGGCCGGTTCGGCCGCGACCACGTGGACATGGGCCCAAGCCACCCAGGTGGACGTAACCAGTCAGGTCACCCTCACACGCTCCGGCTACGTCTATAACCGGAGTACCAACACATTTGACTCAACGGTGCGGCTGTCAGGCCAGGCGACCTCAATTCCGGGTCCCATTTCCTACGTGATAACGGGCATCGATCCCGCGTCGGTCACCTTGAGCAACGCCGCTGGCACAACGCCTGACGGAAAGCCCTATGTCAAGGTGCCAGTCGCTGCTGGAGGACTTGAGGCCGGGCAAAGCGTCTCTGTGGTGGTCAAGTTTGCTAACCCTAGTCGCGAGAAGTTTTCCTATACCTACCAGGTTCTGAGCAGAGGTACCGACATCGGAAAGTATGTCTCCTTTGGCGGGCCGCCTCCGATCTTAGCGGAATTGGACGCGCTTCCGAGAGATCCGGACACGGGTTTGCCGGTGCTTATAGGGTTGGCCGAGGGCTCGTTGCAGGTAGACGCAACTCTGCGAGACCCGATTACAGCGGTTGGGGCCTGCACCGGCTGGATTACCGCGTGCCTGAAACCGGGTGAGAGAGAACTGGACGATTGTGCTCGATCGGCTCCGCAATGTGCCACCAACACACCATGGTTAGAGAGTAGCGCCTGCTGCCCCGCCGCGTGTTTCGCCCAGTATAGAACGGCGCGGCTCGCTGGCATGCCACAGATCGCGACATTGATGCGAGTTTACGTCAATGATGGCAGTTGCTTCCCGCAATACAAAGGCCGGCGCTGACCGGGTGACGGAGGGCTACGATGAGCGTCTTGTTTTGCCGTGCAACACTGTTGATCTGGCTAGTAGGCGCCCTACTGATTCCAACAAATGCACTTGCCTGGGACTCGGGGTCTGAAGACAGTCCTGGCCCCATGGAGGCCCGAAACATCTGGGGGTGGATCTATTCGGCTGGACCTCGACCTTTCCACGACAATGAGCACGCGAGGTTGCTGCGAGAAGCGATTTTTAGGTCCGGGCTCCCGCTTGGCTTGGCTAGGGATCCTAGCGACCCTTTTAAACTTAGCGTTTACACCAAGGATGCCGTCGTTCCTGGTGTCGGGATTCCTACAGTTCATCCTTATCCCTTCCTTGCAGCTAATACTAAGCGGATACGGGCGTACACGATTCCGGGCTTTGCAGGGCTGCCGGATCACTCGTATTCGCTCGCGGATTGGGTAGCTGGGAATGAAACTTGCCCTCCGGGGACCACGTCGGGCGCACTCGATACCGCAGTGACTTGCCATACGTTTCAGTTTCACCTCGGACTGCTGAACTCCACGCATTTCGTTCCACAGTCTCAGAATACCTTCATCTACTATCACAATCTCGCTTTGACCAGGGCTGCCGAGTGTAAGCGCTTGTCGGATAGCTTCCAGTCAAGTCCCCTGTACACAACGGCAAAGTCACTACTCGACGAAATGAGCACCGAGTGTGAGAGAGAAGCGCTTTCGCTCGAAGCGATCGGCCAACACTTTTTACAGGATGCTTGGGCCATTGGCCACATGTGGGAGCGATGGGGATACCCGACCTTTGCCCAGTTTCCGGCTATTAATGACAGCGATCGGAGAATGCGAGCGCTAGCAGTGGGACTGATATCGGGCCTGATTCATGGTGCAGAATCCAAGACGCACCTACCTGACTTGATGAGTTACGGGCATAGTCATGACGTCGTTTGGGAGAAACCTGGCTATCCTATGCAGCCCTGGGGTATCGGTGATTTACATGCGAGCGAGTTGCTCCAGGATCCCCAATACGTGGACCAGCGCGAGTTTTTTCTTGACTGTAGTGCCTCCAGTTTACGCGAAGTCTATGCCGCAACGGGGATGATTTCGGGAAGCCTCGGGGCCGCAGCAGGAACTCGGCGTAATCCTATTTCCGAATGCTTCAACCAACGGGCAACGAACAGCGCGATCTTCCGCGGTCTTGGTCTAGACCCGCTCTTAGCAGCGCTCCTCACGCTTATAGCTAGACACACAACCGCGAGTCCTTATGGCGATGTCGTATCACCAGCCTTGGGTGACGAGATCCGTACCGACCTCGTGGCTATCACCGTCAACGCCGCTCTTATGAGCATCCTTTTCCCGAGCGAGACAGACCTTGCTGAGGGCGGATTAACAGACCCAGGCGTGTTCGTTGGATCTGAAAAGAACAGCGCCACCAACAGCGTTCCTCCGGCGAGTTACGCTGATCCGCCGCTGCCATGGCCCGGCAGTTCCGGGACGGGAACTCCAGATTGGGATCCGGCTCGGTGGATCGCCCGTGCATTCCACAAGGCGCACGTCAAGGATTTTTGCAGCAACAGTGAAACAGACTCGGCTACTCTGAAGCAGCGTGTTCAAGGGGCTTCAATCGTCGACCGGCCAATCGCATGCGAGATCTGCACTGAGTTTGTGTCAAGGCAGATGAGAGTCAATGGTCAGCCTTCGGTGTGCGAGGCTGCCGGCGTTCCAGCGAATTCGTTTACGGCACCCAACGGTGTCTCTAATCGGACGTCTGCTGCTGCTGACTATTGTGGATGCGGTTCCCATTCCCTTACTCTCTCAATCCGGGTGCTCAATGTCGGTACGTACCGTTATGATTGGGTTGGCGGGTATTCTTCAGAGCCAATGGGCATTGAATGTTTGTCAAACGACAGGGGTGATATTTCAGGCAGTTGCAGCGCAGAGTTTACTCACGGCAGTATAGTGAAACTCTTCAGTACTTGGCGGTTTGGTGAGGCTTGCGGTGTTGACTTTTCACATATGAGGGAATGCTCGTACTTGCCGCCGAACTTCACAGGGTGGAGCGGCGACTGCACTGGTAATCTGTCTTTTTCCGACGAGCTGACAATGGATAAGGACAGGAGGTGTACCGCCACCTTTACGTGGCCCATAGGCACTCCCTAATGCACAACTCATTCAGCTGCGCAGATATCGCATGGACTCGACTCCCAGGACAAGGTCTCTGAGTAAGCGGCTAGCAAAAAGTCATCCGACAATCAGAGCCAAAGCCATCGAGGATTTTACCGACATCGGCCTGAAGCCTCTCGGCGGTCCGGGCCTTGAAGGCCATCCACTCATATTTCATTTTGTGCAATAGCAATTCGATGCGGTTGAGTTCGGGGCTGTAGGGAGTCAGGAACATCAGCGTCGGTCCCGGTTGCTTCGGAAGAGCGAGCACAGGCTGAATGGCCTTTGCCTTGTGGATGAAAGCCTTGTCCAGAATGACCGTCAGCGGACCGCCGACGCTGTTAAGAAGCAGGCTGAGGAAACCGGCCAATGCGGCGTCGGTCGCGGCTTCCCAGAACCTGGCAGAGAACAGCGCGCCGGTCGATATCAAGGCCGCCAGCACATTCAGGCGCTTGCCACGTTCGGCCGTGATGAGGTGAGCTTTTCCTTTTTCGGTCCAGGCGTTCCGATTCGGCTGCGCGTGGGCGAAACCTGCTTCGTCGACGCAGGCCAGCTTGATTTCACCCTGCTTTGATTTCTCAGAGGTGGTTCGTCTATCCGGCACGAATCTTCCGCTTCAAGGCCCCGAACAGGCCAC
>NZ_JAYMYJ010000158.1:0-5795 GCF_035668035.1 Candidatus Thiothrix phosphatis
CCTATCTGATCCCGCTGGCGGCGTAGCGGGGTGGCCGGAACGATGATCGAGGCCGTCGAGTTATCCCGGCGGTTAAAGGCCAGTGCCGTCAAGTTGCTGGCTTATCTACTTGAACTCGACGAAGATATATCCGTTTGGAATTGCTGTGCTAAACGAATGGCAGTACATTGGCAGTCTTGCCAACGAGGCCCGCCATGCCACGCCAACAGAACGAGACACTGACCATCAGGACGACTGCCGAGATTAAAGACTTGTTGCGTCAGGCGGCGGAGCGCGAGCATCGCTCCTTAGCCTCCATGATCGAGGTGCTGGTCAGGGATTACGCCAAGAAGGCCAAGCTCCAACTGTCAGCAGCATCGCAGAATGCAGGGGAGAACTAGCTCATGCGCTTGCTCAAAAACACAGGCGCTGATCGCGTCATCGACCTGCTTGATCCGAAGCTGCAGAAGGACGGTCAACTCGATATTGTGACCCCGGAGTTCTCGCTGTTCGCGTTCTCGGCGCTGCAGGCCAAGCTGGTGACAATCAGGCAGAGCAACATCGTTATTCCTTCCATTGATGGCGAACTAAGGTTGATGGGTAACGAAGCAGACCGACCGGCCAGGAACCAGTTGTTATCGCGTTGGCTGGCAAAGCGATGTGCGGAGTGGGCCAAAGGAAAGGCAGAGGTTCGCGTTGCCAGAGGCAAGGTGCCGCAAGGTGTGGCGGTCGTTCGTGACTCGAACGGCGCTGCCCAGCAAGTGGTGATGGGCTTTTTCGGGCTAACCAGCGATGGTCTGGGGATTACCCCTGGCAACCCCCTTAACCTCATCCAGGCATCCGATACAGCTGATGAAGCAGCGATGTTGAGCCAATGGTTCGACATGCAGTGGAACAGCCTCCCTCACGATGAAGCCAGCAAGCAGGCGTTTATCGAGTCGTTGGAAACGCTGGCTGCGGACTGCCCGCCATTTACGCTCTACGCGCTGATTCTTTCCCATCTCTTCAGCCATGCCGAAGATGAAATGGATGAGGAGCGCATCGTCAAATCAGCCACCGGCATCCGCAATACGCTGGTCTGGAAGAAGCTGTACAAGTTCCAGCGCGATGGTGTTGTCGGCGCTATCGACAAGCTTGATCGGTTCGGTGGTTGCATCATTGCCGATAGCGTTGGTCTGGGGAAAACCTTCGAGGCTCTGGCTGTCATCAAGTATTTCGAGCTTCGCAACGACCGGGTGCTGGTGCTGTGCCCGAAGCGTTTGCGCGACAACTGGACGCTCTACAAGGCCAACGACAAGCGCAATATACTGGCTACTGACCGCTTTAATTTCGACGTACTCAATCACACAGACCTTTCGCGGGAAGGTGGAACGTCGGGCGATATTGACCTTGCCCATGTGAATTGGGGTAACTACGATCTGGTTGTCATCGACGAGTCGCACAACTTCCGCAACAAGGCCACGCACAAGGGCCGCGAATCCCGCTATGACCGACTGATGCGCCGGATCATCCAGGAAGGCGTCAAAACTCGTGTGCTGATGCTGTCGGCCACGCCAGTCAATAATCGCCTTGCAGATCTGCGGAACCAGATCGCCTTTGCCACCGAGGGCGACGACACGGCATTGATGGAACATGGCATCGCCAGCATCGAGGCCACGACGCGCAAGGCGCAAGCGCAGTTCAACCGCTGGCTAAGCCTTGACGATGAGGAGAAAACGCCCAGTCGTCTTGTCGAAATGCTGGGGTTTGACTACTTCACGTTGTTGGATCACCTCACGATTGCGCGCTCTCGCAAGCACATTCAGAAATACTACGGCACGGCGGAGACTGGCTCCTTCCCGGTGCGACTGTCTCCGATCAACATCAAGCCCGATGTGGATCGTGCTGGCGAATTCCGCTCGATTCGTGACATCAACCTGGAAATTCGTCGGCTGAACCTGGCTGCCTATGCGCCGCTTCGCTATGTCCTGCCGCACAAGCAAGCTGACTACGACGCCAAGTACAGCACCCAGATTCGGGGTGGCGAAAGCTTCTTCCGGCAGGTTGACCGTGAAGAAAGCCTAATTCATCTGCTGCGCGTCAATGTTCTGAAGCGCATGGAAAGCGCGGTGTCGTCCTTCACGCTCACCGTTCAGCGCCAACTGAAGGATGTGGAAGCCACGCTGGCACGTATCGAGGCTCACGATCCAGAAATCGAAGAACTGGACATTGCCGATGTGGACATTGACGACCCGGCCTTTGAAAGCCTGCTGGTTGGGCGCAAGGTTAAGGTGCTGCTGACGGATGTTGATCTACTGCGCTGGCGGCATGACCTGATCGAGGATCGAAATCGCCTCGCTGCTCTTTATGCAGCAGCCAAGCAGGTTGATGCGGCTCGGGATGCAAAACTGACCGCCTTGCGCGAAGTCATTACCCACAAGTGCCAGCATCCAACCAATGCAGGCAACAAAAAAATCATCATCTTCACGGCGTTTGCCGATACTGCTGCCTACCTGTACGAACAGCTATCGGTCTGGGCCAAGGCTGACTTGGGTATTGAAAGCGCCTTGGTGACAGGCTCCGGGCGGAACCAGACCAGCCTGCCACATCTCCGCAAGGATCTCGCATCCATCCTGACCGCCTTTTCACCACGATCCAAGGAGCGCCCCGCCGATCTGGCGCACGAAGGCGAACTGGACTTGTTGATTGCCACTGATTGCATCAGCGAAGGCCAGAATCTCCAGGACTGCGACTGGCTCATCAACTACGACATTCACTGGAACCCCGTTCGTATCATCCAGCGGTTTGGTCGTATCGACCGCATCGGTTCGCCCAACGAGCGCATTCAACTGGTTAACTTCTGGCCGAACATGGAGCTGGACGAGTACATCAATCTCGAACAGCGGGTCAGCGGTCGCATGGTCTTGCTCGACATTTCGGCAACCGGCGAAGAAAACCTGATCGAACAGCAGTCCGGCAACCCTATGAACGACCTGGAGTACCGGCGCAAGCAACTCTTGAAGTTGCAAGATACGGTGATCGACCTTGAAGACCTCTCTTCCGGCGTGTCGATAACTGATTTGACGCTGACCGACTTCCGAATTGACCTGGCGCAGTACCTCAAAGCACATCCCGGCAAACTCGAATCTCTCCCGCTGGGCGCTTGTGCCATTACGACCAGCCTGGATGCCGACATTGTGCCCGGAGTCGTCTTTTGCCTACGGGCTGAAGGGGCTGCCGCTCAGAAGATTGCCGAAACTGGCTACCCGCTGGCCCCGCATTTTCTCGTGCATGTCAGCGAAGCTGGCTCGATTGAGCTTCCCTACACACAGGCCAAGCGCATCCTGGACTGGCTCAAGCGCGTCAGCCTGGGCCGTGACACCCCTGACTCGGCGGCTATCCACCGCTTCGACCAGCAGACCAAGCAGGGCGCAGACATGGCTTCTGTGCAGCAATTGCTGGCGGCTGCCGTAGCCTCGATTATCGGCAAGAGTGAGGAACGGGCAATAGCCAGTCTGTTTTCGCCGGGTGGAACCCATGCTCTGAAAGGCGAGTTTGCTGGCAGCAATGATTTTGAGGTTGTCGCCTATATGGTGATTCTGCCGGAGCAGTCGGCTTGACCGTCAGTTTCGACCTTCCTCATCTCGTCGCCGCCCTGGGCTACCCAGAGAGTGCTGCGGTCAACCAGCGTATTCCCAAGAAAATGCTGGTCGAAACGGGGGCACCCACGACAGCGGATAAACGCGCCATCGCCGACGGCATCGACGAGATTCATTGGCTGGCTGCACTAAAGCCGGGAACGGTAGGGATTCCGGCCTATCAGGACGAGGCACGTGATTACCTCGAAATTGCCATCCTGAGCATCAACCTGCGCCCGGAGGCCAAAGCCAGCCGTATTGCCGAATTGGTACATCGTGCCATTCCCTATCCCACATTCCTGATGGCGTATTCGCAGGCCGGAGTCAGCATCTCGCTGGCGCATAAACGCTGGGCACAAAACGAAGCCGGCAAGACCGTGTTGGACGGTGACGTACTGGAGGCCAACCTGTATTCCCCTGAACGGCCAGACCTGATCCAACAGTTTGTCGATACCTTGCCGCTGGACAAGCAGCCTCGCTTGTCACTTTACGCCCTGTATCAAGGGTGGATGGATGCCGTCATCGCATTACAGGCAGCCTTCGTGACTGGCGTGTTTGTTGTTTCTTCGTCGCGGGAACATGCGATAGAGCGTCACAAAGCATTGCAGGAAGCAAAGAGGCTGCGGGTCGAAGTTGCCCGCCTCAAAGCCGTCGCCACGAAAGAAAAACAAATGGCCCGGCAAGTTGAACTGAATTTAGAGATCAAGCGCCTGGAAAGGGAAGAATCCCAGCACCTCGGGCTGCTCAGAATGGAGAAAGCATGAAAATTTCGACCATCCTCGACCACATTGACAGCGGTCATATGGCATTGCCCGAGTTCCAACGCGGTTACGTCTGGAGCGGCGATCAGGTACGAGGGCTGTTTGACTCCCTGTACCGTCGTCATCCAGTAGGTGGTCTCCTGGTTTGGGCGACCGAAGCCAAAACGACGGCACATCGGGGTGATGGTCCAGTGGTGTCGGGGATCGTCAAACTGTTGCTCGACGGCCAGCAACGCATGAGTTCCCTGTATGGGGTGATTCGCGGCAAGCCGCCCAAGTTTTTCGATGGCAATGCCAAAGCATTTACCGGCCTGCATTTTCATCTTGAGAATGAGACCTTCTCGTTCTACCAACCCCTGAAGATGGCAGGCGATCCGCTGTGGATTGACGTTAGCTCCCTGATGCAGGCAGGTACGGCGGGGCTGGGCGGTTTCGTCACCAAGCTAACCCAACAACCAGACCTGGCACCCAAGATCGGCATCTACGTAGGGCGTTTGAGTCAGCTTCTCGGTATCTCCGATGTTGATCTGCATATCGAGGAAGTTACCGGGGCCGATAAATCGCTCGATGTGGTGGTCGATATTTTCAACCGGGTGAATAGCGGCGGCACCAAGTTGTCGAAGGGCGACCTGGCCTTGGCAAAGATTTGTGCCGACTGGCCGGAAGCCCGAGAAACCATGAAGAACAAGCTGAAAGCCTGGTCTCAAGCCGACTTCAACTTCAATCTCGACTGGCTGCTGCGTTCCCTGAACACCGTACTAACCGGCGAAGCCAAGTTCAGCCACCTCGACAACAAGACGGCAGAAGATATTCAGGATGGCCTGAAGCGTTCCACCAAGGCAATTGATACTTCCCTGAACCTGATTGGCGGTCGGCTTGGTCTTGACCATGAGCAGGTACTGTTCGGGCGCTTCGCGGTTCCGGTGATGGTGCGCTTCCTCGACCAAAACAAAGGGCAACTGGATGAAAAGCAGCGTGACAAGCTGCTCTTCTGGTTTGCTCAGGCCGGGATGTGGGGCCGTTATTCGGGCAACACCGAATCGACCATTGACGAAGACCTGGCTGCGCTGGAAAGCGGTGGGATTGACGGACTGCTGACCAAGCTGCGTTTCTGGCGCGGTGGTTTGCGAATCGAGCCTGAACACTTTACCGGTTGGAGCCTGGGGGCTCGCTTCTACCCCGTGCTGTACATGCTGACTCGTATGGGTGGAGCGCGAGACTGGGGTACGGGAATCGAGCTTAAGGCCAACCTGCTGGGCAAAATGAGCAAGCTGGAGGTTCATCACATCTTCCCCAAGGCACAGCTCTACAAGCTCGATCACAAACGCACCGAAGTGAATGCGCTGGCGAATTTCTGCTTCCAGACCAAGC
Organism: Candidatus Thiothrix phosphatis; assembly: GCF_035668035.1. Lineage (NCBI taxonomy): Bacteria > Pseudomonadati > Pseudomonadota > Gammaproteobacteria > Thiotrichales > Thiotrichaceae > Thiothrix > Candidatus Thiothrix phosphatis. Next base: position 5,729 of record NZ_JAYMYJ010000158.1, read on the forward strand.
AAACCAACCTGGAGATCAGCGACCGATTGCCGGAAGAGTATTTTGCCGAGTTCGAGCAGCGCCATCC
>NZ_JAYMYJ010000159.1:0-39368 GCF_035668035.1 Candidatus Thiothrix phosphatis
TCGCCATCATCGGCATTCTGGCCGCGATTGCACTGCCTGCTTACCAGGATTACACTATCCGCGCCAAAGTTACTGAAGGTCTCGGCTTGGCTGAACCTGCCAAACTGGCTGTTGCAACTGAAGGTGCAGCTTCTTCACTGGATTTGGCTCGTGTAGCCAACACTTGGAATTTAGAAAATGACACAACAGGTGCAGGGCTCGGTCACAGCAGTAAGTTTGTTGATAGTATTTTCATGGCAACTGCCACTGGTGTGGTCACCATCACCTACAACACAAACAATGTAGGTCTTGGCGCTAATGCAAACACTATTGTTTTATCTCCTTACATTCGCTCAACCTCTGCTGCCGCCACCGACCTCGCTACGGCTCAAGGCGCTGGCACTACGGGTTCAATTGATTGGGCTTGCGCTTCTGACACCAAAGCATCAGCGTCAGCAACCGGCATGGCTAGTGCAACAGCAGGTACTATTCTTGCCAAATATGTCCCAGCAGCTTGCCGTTAATCTTCAGGTTTAGCCTTAAAAACAGAAAGGGCGCTCCGGTGCCCTTTCGTGTTACCAAGGAGACAATAATGCAACCCGCCAACAATCAATCCGGCTTCACCCTCATAGAGCTGATGATTGTGGTCGCCATTATCGGAGTACTTGCCGCCATAGCTCTCCCCGCCTACCACTCTTATACCATTCGCGCCAAATTGCTGGAAACTATCCAATTTTCAGGGGTCGCCAAAACCTATCTTTGGGAAGAATACTTCACACTTGGCCAAATGCCTGACACATCAAGCCATGCAGCCGATATGGTCAAAAATATGATGGCAACTTCAAAATACATCAGCAATACCAGTTATACAAAAATTGATAAGAACCATGCAGTATTAGAGGTGAGCTTTCAAAACCTAGGATTAGATACAGACAATAGCACCTTACTTTTTCGGTATGAAACTGATGGGGAACAAATTACACTTGACTGCCGTGATGGAACATTACCTAATACCTACCGACCGGCATCCTGCCGCAATAATAACTAACAAACTTGATCTCGTAACCATGATAAAAATGGAGAATAAACATGATTAGGCAGAAACTAAAAGCATCACTCATCCACCTAGTCATTAGCGCGTCTGTTATTGGTTGCTTTCTAATATTTGCGTTGACCGTATGGTATCCACAGCCGTTTTTTGACATTTCAGGGCTTCAGCATATTATCCTGCTACTCATTTCCGTGGATGTAATACTTGGCCCCCTATTAACATTAGTCGTATTCAAACCAAAAAAATCGACTCTCAAACTTGACTTATCGGTTATTGCAATTATTCAGATCATCGCTTTAGGTTATGGCATGTACACCATTTATGCAGCACATCCACTTTATGTAGCTTATGCCATTGATAGGTTTACCCCCATCAATACCAATGAGGTGTCACCTGCAAAGGCTAAATATGCAGAATTACAAAAATCAAAATTTTCCGGCCCAACCCTGGTTTATGTAAAAAAACCATCTGACCCGGCAGAAATGTCACGGGTGACACTAGAGGTTTTATCTGGCAAGCCTGACCTTGACGCCCGCCCGGAGTACTACGAACCATTCAATAAATTTGTACAGACAGTGATCACTCAAGGGCTTGACCCAAAACAATTATTCATTTCACCCCAAGAAAAGGAAAAATTAGCAGATTTTCTGCATGAACATGGTAAAACTATGGATGGTTATGCCTTTTTTGCCTTGAGCGGCAAAGAAAAAGACGTTGTTTGGGCATTCAATCGGACAACGGCCCAACCGGCTGGTGTATTGGACGTTAACCCATGGAAAACAACTGCTAAGGTTGCATCTGTAAACTAAATGAAAAATAAGCAACCTAACCCACACTAACTACGGAACGCCACAACGTCGTCTTCAAATAATCCTCCGTTGCCTCAAACCCTGGCTCCGTCCCATTGAATTCCCGCATCTGAGGAATAACTTTGGTACGAATGCCCATTCCCCTCGCATCTACATATCCATAGTCCCGCAATACCTCAACAATAATCGGATTACGCGGCGAACGCTGCCCCGCCTTCATCTTCTCAATCGTCATGGAATTCTGTAAGGCACCTGGGCTGACGATTTCTAACCGATTAGCGTAGACCCCAACCTCAATATCCACAAAACGCGTCCAATCACGGTGAGCGCAAGCATTGATGATAATTTCCCGCAAGGCATTCAGGGGATACATCCAGCCACGATCACGCCTCAAACTGTTTTCATCAATCACGCCACCCTCATGGAAAATGAAAGGCCGCAATACGGAGACAAATTTATCAATCAGTCCTTCCTCAATAACCGTCCTGCTCCCACTCTTATCGCTATCAATACGTCCGACCAGTGGCATATCCAGCACCTCATCTAGCCGCGCCCGATAAGTTTTGTGCAGCCCTTCAAACACCATCACCCGAATGCCAGCCTGCCGTAAATAACGGCGAGGCTTAATGCCAAACAAGACCAACCCGGCAATAGTGCACAACACCTCTCCGGTTGGAGACTTGATTAGAAAGCCCAACCCTAACAAACGCTCTTCCCAATCCGTCCCTGATTGCGGAACCTCCGGGTCGGCAATCACCACCTCCAAATAGTTTTGTAACCTCGCTTTGTCTAGTGTAGCCATGGACGTGCCAGGCACAGGCATCACTTCCGTATGCAACATGCCACCTAGCGCATACAGCCGCGCCTGTTGTTCTCGAGTCGCCAATTGTGAGGTGCTGCCGATCCGCAAGTAAATGTCCTCACGTCCTGCATGACGCACCACATATGGTTTGGAAATGCCTTGCGTGAAACTGACTACGGCAACCCGTTTGCCATCAGGCAAGCAGATTTCTTCATAAAACGGCAACATCATGGGATGAACTTTGTCCCTAAACACGTTCATTACCCACTCTTCCAGATCCTTACGCTGAATCCCAGAAACTGTGCCATCATCCTCGACTCCGAGCAAAATACGTCCACCCTGAAAATTCGCCAACGCCACGATTTCCCGCGCGAGCTGTTCTGGCCGAATGTCATCCCGCTTAAACTCAACCCCGGAATTTTCGCCATTTGCCAAAACTTCCAGCAACTCATTTTGACGCATTGCCTGCCTGCTCCGTTCCTACCAATACGGCAAGTCTAACCCAAACAACAATCCCCTGCCCGCTTACGCTGAGTGAACAGCTATAGCCGCCATTCATCATCCAATTTTGCATATAGCCGCCATCACTGCTTAAATCAGGAAAAACAATAACAAGCTTGGCACATTATGCAATCACTAGAAAACACAACTATCGCCATTATCGGCCTCGGTTACGTCGGCCTTCCACTGGCCGTCGAATTTGGCAAACATTACACGACCATCGGCTTTGACGTTAACAGTAGCCGCATCCGTGAACTACAGGATGGCAAAGACCATACATTGGAGGTCAATCCGGATGAACTACAGGCTGCAATAAAACTGCGCCATACCGACCAGTTAAGCGACCTGCGGGACGCTAACGTTTTCATCGTCACGGTTCCCACGCCCATCGATGAACACAAACGACCGGATCTCACGCCACTGCTCAAAGCCAGTGAAAGCGTCGGCAGAATCATCAAGTCCGGTGATATTGTTGTCTATGAATCCACTGTCTACCCCGGAGCCACGGAAGAAGACTGCATCCCCGTCATCGAACGGGTTTCCGGGCTGCGCTACAACGTGGATTTTTTTGCGGGCTACTCGCCTGAACGCATCAATCCCGGTGACAAAGAGCACAGGGTCACCACCATCAAAAAAGTCACGTCCGGCTCCACCCCTGAAGTTGCCGCATTCGTGGACTCCCTTTACCGCAGCATTATTACGGCAGGCACCCACCTTGCCCCCAGCATCAAGGTTGCTGAAGCAGCCAAAGTCATCGAAAACACCCAACGCGACCTCAATATCGCCCTGATCAATGAGCTGGCCATCATTTTCAACCGCATGGGAATTGATACTGAATCTGTCCTGCAAGCTGCTGGCACCAAATGGAACTTCCTGCCATTCCGGCCCGGCCTAGTTGGTGGACATTGCATCGGTGTCGACCCCTACTACCTGACCCATAAGGCCAAATCACTCGGGTATCACCCGGAAGTCATCCTGGCCGGGCGCCGCATCAATGATGGCATGGGAGCCTATGTCGCCGCCCAACTCATCAAAGCGATGGTCAAAAAGCGCATTCAGGTGGAAGGGGCCAAAGTTCTAATCATGGGGTTGACTTTCAAGGAAAACTGCCCTGACCTGCGCAACACGCGAGTCATTGATATTCTGAAAGAACTGCGGGAATACAATATTGAGGCTGACGTTTATGACCCATGGGTCGACCCTCTTGAAGCCGAACATGAGTATCATATTTCCCCCCTCCCCAGGCTGGCTCCTGGACAGTACGATGGCATTATCCTGGCCGTTGCGCATCGCCAATTTCAGGAAATGGGATCCGACACTATCCACCGCTTAGGCCGCCCACTGCATGTGTTATACGACCTGAAATATATCCTTTCCTCCAGTAATGCTGACCTGAGGCTTTGATACAACCGTTTAGCTTAAAAGGAAATGATAAATGAAAAAATTCATTTTATAGACATTTTCGGCAGGGTATGATGCCGATTACCAGTCTGAACAACGACATAACAATACTGACTACATGATTCCGTTGACATCATCCATCCCATTACCAGGACTCGCCAGACAGCTTGTCGTGCAGGAAGTGCTCGACAAGGATCTGGCCGCCCAGGCCGTGCAGAAAGCACGCGCAGAGAAAATCTCGCTGGTGGAATGGCTTATCCGCTCCCGCCTGGTATCCGCCAAAGACGTCGCCTATGCTGCCAGCCTAGAATACGGGCTCAGTATGGTTGACCTCTATGAAGTCAGCATCCCCCCTTTAGTGGCCAACCTGCTCAATATGGAGCAGATGAAAAAGCTGAACTTGATCCCCTTGTATCAGCGTGGCAAGAACCTGATGGTTGGGCTTGCTGACCCCACTTATCTGACCAACCTGGATGACGTCAAATTTGCGACCGGCCTGATTCCTGAACCCGTATTTATTGAATTTGACAAATTGCTCACCCATCTGCAGATAGATGCAGGATTCATTGGCCAAGCTGCTGCGCCAGTTAGCGTCGGCAAAACCACATCGGCGGCCACGCCGTCTTCCAGCCCCAAAGAAATTGCCCTTGACACCCGCGACCTCAAAGCAAAAGAGGACGAAGACCCAGCCGTTGTTGAATTCGTCGACAAACTATTGGCGCATGCAATCACCGCCAAGGCGTCGGACATCCATATTGAAGTCTTCGAAAAAAATATGCGTATCCGCTACAGGATCGACGGCATCCTACAGGTGGTGGCCAGCCCCCCGAACGATTCAGCGCAGCAACTGATTTCACGCATCAAGGTTTTGGCGCGGATGAACATTTCTGAACGGCGGGTTCCCCAAGATGGGCGCATCCGTTTCAACTATAGCGAACAGAAAAAGATTGACTTCCGCGTCAACACCCTGCCGACGCTTTACGGCGAAAAAGTCGTCATGCGTATACTCGACTCGTCCAATGCAACGCTGGGGGTGGAAAAGCTAGGCTTTGACCCCAAACAGAAAGAAGATTTTATGACGGCGCTGGCAAAACCAGATGGCATGATACTGGTGACAGGGCCTACCGGCAGTGGCAAAACCGTCACGCTTTACACGGGGCTGGGGATACTCAATGTGCCGGAAAAAAATATTTCCACCGCCGAAGACCCAGCTGAAATCAATATGCCAGGCGTCAACCAGGTCAATGTCAACGCCAAGGTCGGCCTGAGCTTTGCCGAAGCCTTGCGCTCATTCCTGCGCCAAGACCCGGACGTCATCATGGTCGGGGAAATCCGTGACCTGGAAACGGCAGAAATTTCCATCAAAGCCGCCCAGACCGGCCACTTGGTGCTTTCCACCCTCCACACCAACAGCGCCCCCGAAACCTTGACCCGCTTGATGAACATGGGGGTGCCCCCTTTCAATATTGCTTCCTCCATCCATTTGATCGTTGCCCAGCGGCTGGCGCGCCGTTTATGTGAAAAATGCAAACAACCCGCCAATGTCCCTCATGAAATACTGCTGAAAATGGGATTTGCCAAAGAAGAACTGCCCTCCCTGAACCTCTATGAACCCGTTGGCTGTTCGGAATGTTCCCGTGGCTACAAAGGACGGGTAGGGATTTATCAGGTCATGCCCATTTCCGCGGAGATGGGGCGCATGATCATGAATGGGGCCAATTCACTGGAAATTGCCGACCAAGCCCACAAGGAAGGCGTTCTCGATTTGCGCCGTTCCGCATTGAACAAGGTGCGGCAAGGCATCACTTCGCTGGCGGAACTTGAGCGCGTCACCACCGATTAATACGGATAACCGATTATCCGTGAAAAAACAGCCACTCCTATTATTATGCTAGACTCAACGTTGATAATAAAAATAACGCAAGAGTTTCGGATATGCAGAGCAAAACCCTGGACAAACCAGCCCCAAACCGAGCCTCATCAGGCGCACAGCAACACATGTACGTGTGGGAGGGCATTAACCGTAACGGTGTAAAAATCCGTGGCGAAACCCAAGCCGTGAACCCAAACTGGTTACGCGCCGAGTTGCGCCGCAAAGGCATCAATCCTGGACGCATTTACCGCAAGCCCAAACCGTTATTTAAGCCGGGCATCAAAACAGCGGATATTGCCCATTTTGCCCGCCAATTAACCACCATGATGCGCTCCGGCGTCCCCATGGTCCAATCCCTGGAATTAATTGCCACCAGCAACGACAATGCAGCCGTGCGCGATTTAGTCAAGAAACTGAGTATGGATATTGAGGGTGGTGCCAGCTTGGGTGCCGCATTGGCCAAGCATCCAAAGTATTTTGACAAGCTTTTCGTCAACTTGGTCAAGGCAGGCGAGCAGGCTGGCACATTGGAAACCATGCTGGAGAAAGTGGCCACCTACAAAGAAAAAAGTGAATCACTCAAAAGCAAAATCAAGAAAGCCTTGATGTATCCTGTCCTGGTAATCGTAGCTGCCGTCGTAGTTTCCGCTATCCTGCTCATCTGGGTTATTCCGCAATTTAAAGAAGTGTTCAGCAGTTTTGGCGCTGATCTGCCAGCTTTCACATTGTTTGTCATTTCAATTTCCGACTGGCTGCAAGCAAATTGGTGGATACCGGTAGTCGTTTTTGTGGTGATTGGTTACAGCTTTTCCGTGGCTAAACGCAGATCCAAAACCTTCGACCGTTTTATCGACAGAATCTCATTGAAGATACCCATTATCGGCAATATTTTGAACCTATCTGCGGTTGCACGCTTCTCACGCACCCTGTCGACCATGTTCGCAGCTGGCGTACCCTTGGTCGAGTCCATGGACTCCGTAGCAGGTGCCACCGGTAATTCCCTGTACGAAGACGCCACCCGCCGTATGCAGGATGATACTGCACGCGGTGTGCAGCTCTATACCGCCATGCAGACTACGCAAATATTCCCCAACATGGTGGTGCAAATGACCCGCATTGGCGAGGAGTCCGGACGTTTGGAAGAAATGCTGGCTAAAGTGGCTGATTACTATGAAGAGCAAGTAGATGATCTGGTGGATAGCCTTGCCAAACAGATCGAACCCTTGATCATGGCGGTATTGGGCGGTATCGTCGGCAGCCTGGTCATCGCCATGTACCTGCCGATATTCAAACTGGGATCAGTCGTTTAGGGATAATCATCAATGGAACTTATTTATTTACTCAGCACCAACAATGCTTGGCTGATTGGTGTCGTCGGACTATTTTCATTATTGATCGGCAGTTTCCTGAACGTAGTGATCTACCGCCTACCTATCATCTTGGAACGCCAGTGGAAACGTGACTGCAATGAATGGCTGGAACAACACTCCACGGAAACGGATATCGGACATTTCAATCTTGTTGTTCCCCGCTCACAATGCCCGACCTGCGGTCACAAAATCACCGCACTGGAAAACATTCCGGTATTGAGTTACCTGTTTCTAAAGGGCAAATGTTCCGGGTGCGGCACTCCCATTTCCATCCAATACCCACTGGTTGAAACAGCGACAGCACTGCTTTCCATGCTGGTCGCCTGGCAATTTGGCTACAGTACGCAGTTACTGGCGATGCTGGGTTTCACCTGGAGCCTGGTCGCCTTGTTTATGATTGATGCCAAGACCATGCTCTTGCCCGATCTCCTGACATATCCACTACTGTGGGCCGGACTGCTGTTAAACACGGCTGGCATGTTTGCCGCCCTGCCTGACGCGGTAATAGGGGCTGCTGCCGGTTATTTATCCTTATGGACGGTCTTTCACCTTTTTCGCCTATTGACAGGTAAGGAAGGCATGGGATTTGGAGATTTCAAACTGTTAGCCGCACTGGGGGCATGGGGCGGCTGGCAAATATTGCCCTTCGTCATTTTTGCCTCCTCAGCGTTTGGTGCAGTTTTCGGCATCTTATGGATGCTAGTAAAGCGCAGTAAGGAAAGCCTGCCAATGCCTTTTGGCCCGTGGTTAGCGATGGCTGGCTTTACTGCGTTAGTTTGGCGTGAAGGAATCCTTGCCTGGATGGCAAAATTCTTTATGCCCCTCTAATCTTAACGGATGTAACGGCACATAGGCTGTGCCTGACCAACGATGCGGTAAACTCGCGGTGGTTGCTGCGCAGGGTGGCGCTGTGGCGCGTAGTAAGCATACATCTGCACTGGCCGTGCCAATGGCTGCCTTTGCGAGATGTGCGGTGTCACCCGTGCCGACCGCTGCCACCCTGTCGCTTGTGGCGGACGGCGCTGGTGAGGAGGGTTCACGGTATGCTGCTTTGCTGGATTGTAGCGAATATGGCATTGCCCACATGATGCAGTGCCTACATAGGAACGTTTGACGCGCACGATTGGCCTGCTTTCGTTAGCCTGCATGGTACGCATATCTTCAACGCTTCCCGTCCATCCTGCCTGAACGGAGGGAACCGCCAGCGCCGTCAATCCCAGACCTACAATCAACTTTTTCATAACCCGACTCCATGTAGAAACAGCGTCAGCCTGTTACAATGACCCGAAATGTGAACAACAGGGAAACACGTCATCATGACAGAACAGGACAAAACAACTCATTTCGGTTTTCAACAAATACCCATCAACGAGAAAGCTAGCCGGGTGGCGGGGGTATTTCATTCAGTAGCCGACAAATACGATGTTATGAACGACGTAATGTCATTTGGCGTTCACCGCCTGTGGAAACGCCATACCATTGATGCGGCAGGGGCAAAGCGCGGTAGCCGGGTGCTTGATCTTGCGGGCGGCACCGGCGACCTTGCTGCCAGATTTGCGCAAATCGTTGGTGAAGAGGGGGAGGTTGTCCTATCAGACATCAACGCCTCCATGCTGGAAAATGGGCGTGAGCGGCTGACAGATAGGGGGATCGGCGGCAATGTCCGTTATGTGCAAGCGAATGCCGAATGTCTACCCTTTGCCAACAACCACTTCGACATCATCACCATAGCCTTCGGTTTGCGCAACGTCACCGACAAAGACGCCGCCTTGCGCTCCATGCACCGGGTGCTGAAACCGGGTGGGCGCTTGCTGGTGCTGGAGTTTTCCAAGCCGGTGGCTCCAGGTTTGGGGCCGATTTACGACCAGTATTCCTTCAAATTTTTGCCCTTAATGGGCAAGCTGATCGCCAACGACGCTGACAGTTACCGCTACTTGGCGGAATCCATCCGCATGCACCCTGACCAAGCAACCCTCAAAGGCATGATGGAATCCGCCGGTTTCGAACGTGTCGCCTACACCAATATGACTGGCGGCATTGTGGCGCTGCACAAGGGGTTTAAATTCTAGCCCCTTGTGCCTGACGTGAAATTATCCTGATACAGCAGCAATTAAGCCGCCTGTTGGGGCTGGAGTAAAATCCGGCTGTTTTTGTAAGCTGGCCGCTTCTTTCTTACGCTGTTGCCACCGTTCATACCACCAAGCTGGTAGGCTCAGGCTAGCGATAAAACAGGCCAAAAACACCCATTTCTGATTGTCGGTCAACGCCCATGCCCCCCAACGGAACGGGATATAACAGTACAAAACCACCAGATGGTAGGAAAACACTTGCAGGGAGTTGCGCCCCAGAAACGCCAACCAACGCCCAGGCAACGCCAGCCAGCTGAATATCCCATAGCGCTGGTGGAATGTGATCAGACCAGCGACCACACATACCATCGCCAGGAAATTCAACAGCCGTAACCAAGACATATTGTCACGCGCAATATGGCGATACTCCTGCAACCAAGCAGCGATTGGCGATATATTGCCCGGAATATGGCCATGACGTTGCAGGAACAGGAACACCACCACAGCCACACTGGCAGTAAACAGCCAGCCATTGATGCGGGGCAATTCGCCCTTGCTGCTGAAACGCAGATACCCCAATGCCATGCCCAGCACAAACACCAGTTGCCACGCCATGAAATCAAATGCGCCAACGCGCACCATTACGGCATGGGGCAACAACGCCAGCACAGCGCGTCCGCCGCCATATTGCGCCGCCAGCCAGAACCCAATGCTGCCCAACAACACCATCGCCACGCCGACGCTGCGGTACTGCAACATCAGACGCAAACCAAATGGAGCCGCCAGCATCAGGATCACATACAAGGGCAACACATCCAGCATCGGAGCCTGGTAGACCAAAGCCATCGCAGACAACAACCCCCGCACCGGCTCCGCCTGCATCTCAGTGGCGAAGCTTTTCCAGTAGGCACCGGACATCTCAGTCGCCACCGTAAAGATGAACACCGCCAGCACCACGATCAGATGGTATAGGTAAATGACGCCCGCACGATGCCAGATGCGCTTTTCCAGCAACTGTCCGTTTGCTGTATGGTAGCGGCTGTAAACTAGGGCAACCAGCATCCCGGATAGAAACACAAACCCTTCTGCCGCACTGACATACCCGGCAAACTCATACAAGTGCTGGAAAACTGGCTCTCCGAAATGGTCGGACGCCATGATGACCAGCATGACGCCCCTCAGTATGTCCAGCGAAATATCACGCTTCATGTAATTCTGCTTCCTTGTTGTTAGGCTTTCACTTTATGGTAGCGAACTATACGACCAACCAACCGCCGTGCCAACAATATACCGCTGGACGCAACACGGATTCTGCTCTAGAATTTCCGCCCCAAGTCCTTTGGTCAATATTGGCAACCTACTGAACAAACAGCATTTTTGCGGTATCCTCCCCACCATGAAATCCAACCTGCCTTGTCGGCTATTTTTCCTCGTGCTGCTGTTGGCGACAAACTTTTCCGCTCATGCAGATGAAGGCTGTTTCAATCATGTCAAACAGATCGCGGAACAACTTTCCCATCAGCCTTTCAGCAAAACACCCATGATGCAGGTGGATACCGGGCGGATCACTTATGACCATTACCAACATATCAAGTTCCGCCAGCTCAAGACCTTCTGGCGGGATGAGGATCTGCCGTTCCAGTTGGAATTCATGCATCCGGGCATGCATTACATCTACCCGATTGAGCTGTTTGAGTGGGACAACGGCGCGGCAACACCCATCAAGTTTTCCAGCAAATATTTCGACTACTCGGAAGTCAAGGATCTCCACATAGAAAAGGATGAGGCCAACATGGGCTTCACCGGCTTTCGCATCCTGTCGAAAATGGGCAAGACCGATTCAGGCGACATGCACAGTGAAACCCTGGTGTTTCAAGGCGCCAGTTATTTCCGCGCGCTTGCCGAAGACCAGCACTATGGCCTCTCCGCGCGCGGCCTCGCCATCAACACGTCCGTGGAAGGCCAGGAAGAATTCCCAGACTACACCCAATTCTGGCTGGAAAAACCGGCGCAAAACGCCACAACACTTCACTTTTGCGCCCTGCTGGACTCCCCTTCCACCACCGGGGCCACCCGCTTTGCCCTGACACCGGGCAAAAGCACTGAACTTGAAGTGGAAACCCAGCTTTATCCGCGCAAAGCCATCACCGAGATTGGCGTCGCCCCCTTGACCAGCATGTTCTTCCACGGGGAAAACTCCCCCCACCAATACGGCGATTACCGCCCGGAAGTGCATGACTCCGATGGCCTGTTGCTCCAGCAAGGGAAACAGTGGACTTGGCAGCCGCTATCCGAAGCCCCTTTCTTCAATGTTGGATCACACCCCATGACATCCCCCAGCGGCTTCGGCCTGATGCAACGGGACCGTAATTTCGACCATTATCAAGACCTGGAAGCGTGGTATCATCTACGCCCGAGTGTATGGGTCAAGCCGCTGGAAGACTGGGGCGAGGGAACTGTCCAGTTGTTGCGGCTGCCAACGCAATCCGACATATATGACAATGTGGTCGCTTACTGGAAAAGCGCCGCAGGCCAAGCGTTCACGCACCTGCACTACCGCCTGTCATGGCGCTCGGATGACCCGCCTTCCCACGCCACCGGAAAGGTTGTCGCCACCCGTGCCACCAATCAGGCGGTGGACGGTTTGCCCGGCCATAAGGGGCGCATCCGTTTCATTGTGGACTTCAATAAGGTTCCCAAACTGGCGGAGCTTCCCAAAGCAGAGGTAAAATTCAACGGCAAAGGGCAAACCAAGCCCGCCGTCGTGCAGGAAAACCCCTATATTAAAGGCTGGCGGGTCATAGCGGCCGTTTTCCCGGAAACGTGTGAAGGCCCCATGGAGCTCACTATCCGTCTGACAGACGGCCGAAACCCTGTGAGCGAAACATGGTCTTATCCAATTCCGGAAGCGCTATGCAATGCGCCTTGAGCGCAGCAGAGCAAGAACAACAAAATCAGGATGCAACCTGACAGTTAACAACCCTGAATGGATTGACACAGATGACTGAACAACTAGCACAAACCCTGCCCAACGTAGTGCAAATGGGTTCCTCCTCCTCCATGGACGCTTGGACGCAGGCAAAAAAACGTGCAAATGACTACCTGAAGCTGCACAAGTTGCCAGATGCTGAACGTGAGCAACTCCTATCACGCATAACACTCAAGCTTGCTCACGCCAACGTTTTCAACGAACCGAAGCTCATCCAATTGTTCATCAGCACCGCCCAGGAAGAGCTTGCGCTGTTGCAGGCCAATGCGCAGGACTCCCCCTGCCATTGCAAACAAACCGAAACGGCACCAGCGCCCTTGCCTGAACCACCGAACAACAAAACAGAACTCCGCGCCCAGACTGGCCCACGTTTTGAGCGTAGCAGCATCCGGGTTGCCCCCTTGCAGGCCATTTCCCTGCTACCGCAACGCTCACGCCAACGTCCTGCGCGTCATTCACACTAAATGCACAGACATAGCGGGAGAAGACCCTGGCAAATAACCGCCTTCCAGCGGCGTGTGGCGTTTTTCTCCGTCATAACGCTGCTAACTGGACTGGCAACCTTCTGGCTGGGCGCAAATCTACCGCCTGAACTGCCGTTTCTTTGGCAAGCGCTGGTCGTCACGCCATTTGCGGTCTTGTTTTTCTGGCTGGCGCTGGGCTTCATGACTGCTTCGGCAGGTTTGTGGGTGCTGAACCGGGGAGGCCTCAACCGGATCGCCTCATCACCGTCAACACCCCTCCCCCCCTTGCAGTCGCTGGAAACCACCGCAGTCCTGCTGCCCATCTACAACGAGGACATCGCCTACGTCTACGCCGGTTTACAGGCGATCTACCAGTCGCTGGAAAAAACCGGCCATTTGCAGCACTTCGAATTCTACATCCTGTCGGACTCGGACGACGCCAGCAATTGGCTGCGCGAAGAAGCTGCCTGGACGGCTCTGTGCAGGGAAGTCGGCTCATCGGAACGCATCCACTATCGCCGCCGCAAACACCGCACCAAGAAAAAAAGCGGCAATGTCATGGATTTCTGCCGCCGTTGGGGCAGACGCCACCCCTATATGGTGGTGCTGGACGCCGATAGCCTGATGACCGGTGACACCTTGGTGCGGCTGGTCGACGCCATGGACTGCAACGAGCGCGTCGGCCTGATCCAGACGCCGCTGTACACGGTAGGGCTGGACACCTTGTATGCGCGCGGCCAGCAATTCGTCAACCGCCTGTACGGGCCGGTATTTTTCGCCGGATTGCATTGGTGGTGGCTGGGGGAAAGCCAGTACTGGGGGCATAACGTCATTATCCGCACCCAAGCGTTCATGGCGCATTGCCACCTGCCCAAGCTGGAAGAAAGCGGCGCGCTGGGTGGCGAAATCCTCAGCCATGATTTTGTCGAAGCCGCCCTACTCAGCCGCGCGGGTTGGGAAACTTGGCTTGCCTACGACCTGGAAGGCAGCTACGAACGCCCGCCGCCAACCCTGACCGACGCGCTCAAGCGCGACCGCCGCTGGTGCCAGGGCAACCTGCAACATTGGCATATCATCTGGTCGCACGGCATTTCCAACCTGCACCGTTTCCTGCTGCTGGGCGGCATCATGTCCTATGTCAGCTCCCCCATCTGGCTGGGCTGGTTGCTGATCCTGACCGCCATTGCGGTGTTTTACCCGCACCTGACGCTGATTCCGCTCACGACCGGCAACACCGCCCTGCTGGCGCTGACCATTATCCTGCTGTTCTTCTACAAGACTTTCGGCCTGGTGCAGGCGGCCCGCAAGCATTCCATCCGGAAATTCGGCGGCGTGTTCGCCCTGACCGCCAGCGTGCTGACCGAAACCCTGTTGTCGATGGTGACCGCGCCGGTGCGGATGATGTATTACAGCAAATTCGTCGTCCAAGTATTGCGGGGCAAGAAAGCGGTGTGGGGCACACAGCAACGCACCGGCGGCGGCCTCGCCTGGGATGACGCCGCGCGCGAATATGGTTGGGTCAGCCTGGCCGGGCTGGGGTGGGGCGGCTTGCTGTTGCTGGTCAACCCGATGACATTCCTGTGGATGTCGCCGGTTCTTGCCGGACTGATACTGGCCGTGCCGCTGGCCATCCTGACCAGCATCCAGACCGGCGCGCAGAATCCGCTGTTCCGCACCCCTGAAGAAGTCGAGCCGGATTTCGTCCTGCAGGCGTTTGAGGAAAACCATGCGCGGATGCTGGCGAACCCCTGCATGTCGACCCGCGACCTGTTCACCCGCGTCATCGTCGACCCACTGGCGTTCCGCCAGCACATGACTTACATCCCACAGCGTTCCAATGTCCCCGAAGGCACACGCCACCAACGGGAAGAGTTGGTCAAACGGCTGCTGGAACGTGGGCCGGGAGCCATTTCCAACAGCGAGCGGCTGGTCATCCTGGAAGACGCCGACATGCTGTGCCAATTGCATACCCGAGTCTGGCAGTTGCCGGAAGCGCAGTTCCACGAACACTGGATGTCGAAACTGTAGGTTTACACCAGACAAATCCTAAGGTAAAGTTTGGATATGTCTGGTCTTAAACGAAATCTGGAATCCAAAATCAATTTGCTGTTAAGCCTGTTCCCGGTGGTGTTGCTGATTGGCGCACGGCAGACAGGCAAAACCACCCTCAGCCAGCAGTTGCGCCCGGAATGGCGTTACTTCGACCTGGAAAACTCAGCAGACCATGACTTCATCAGCCGCGATTACGATTTCTTTTTCCACGAACACCCACGCCACCTCATCATTGACGAAGCCCAGGAAGACCCTGACCTTTTCCGCCACCTGCGCGGCGTCATTGACGCCAAACGGGGGGAAAAAGGGCGGTTTATCCTGACAGGCTCCAGTTCCCCCGAATTGTTGCAACGCGCCAGCGATTCACTGGCTGGAAGAATTGCCATTGTGGAAATCGGCACGTTGAAGATGAATGAAATTCTCCAACAACCATTGCCGCCTGTCTATCAAATCTTCGAAAACCCATTGACAGCCGACACACTGGAATCACTGAAATCCCTAGAAAACCCGATCCAGGACGCCATACCGCTATTCCTCCGCGGCGGCTACCCTGAACCCGTACTGGCGCAAGGCCAGTATGCATTCGGGGTATGGATGGAAAACTACTACCAGACCTACATCAACCGCGACATCCGGCGGCTGTTCCCACGTCTGGACAGCATCCGTTACCAACGGTTTATCCGCATGCTGGCGTCCCTCTCCGGCTCCATCATCAACAAGGCGCAGCTTGGGCGCTCAGTGGATGTGTCAGAGGTCACGATCCGCGATTACATCGAAATTGCTGACAAAACATACATCTGGCGCACTATTCCCGCATTTGAAACCAGCAAGAGCAAGTCGGCGCTGAAAATGCCTAAGGGCATCCTGCGTGACAGCGGCCTAACGCATTACCTCGCGGGCATCGAAACCCGCGAAGCGCTGCTGCGCTCCCCGCAGGTTGGCCAGAATTTTGAGGCCTTCATCACCGAAGAAATCATCAAGGGAATACAGGCGACCCGCGCCACCCGCTGGGATTACTACTACTTCCGCACCAAGAATGGCGCAGAGGTTGATCTGGTACTGGATGGCAGCTTTGGAACCTTGCCAATTGAGGTCAAATTCGGGCGGCAAACGACGGCGAAACAGCTAACCGCGTTGAGGCAGTTTGTGGAACTGCATGACTTGCCAATTGGGATCATTGTAAACAATAGCAGCGCCATTAAGATGCTGGCGGATAAGATCATTCAGATTCCAGCAGGATGCCTATAGTTCAAACCGCCCATTCTCCGTATTGTCATAGCCGTCGCTTTTGGCGCTCACGCCCAACTGTCCGTGGGGTGGATCACGCTGTCAATGGTTACGGACTCCGGTCGATTTTAAGGCAGATTTTTACCAACAACCCGCTTCTTGATGTGTCCACTTTTGGTGGGGTAGATCAATTGCGCGACCGCGCCGAACTGGACGAAAAGATCGGGGAGTTGTTGCGTATCAACCAACAGCAATTGGGCGTCACCTGCACCGAAACCAGCCTGACAGCCTGTTTCGCGGAACTGATACGCACTGCCAGCAACCGTTATGGCAAGCCCGTGGTGGTGCTGGTCGATGAATACGACAAACCGATCCTCGACAACATCACCAAGCCTGCGGTTGCCGCCGAAATGCGCGACGGCTTGCGTAACCTGTATTCGGTAATCAAGGATAGCGACGCCCATGTCCGCTTTGCCTTGCTCACCGGCGTCAGCAAGTTTTCCAAGGTTTCGCTGTTCAGCGGCCTCAACAACTTGGAAGACATCACCCTCGATGCCCGCTACAGCGCCCTGTGCGGCTACACCCAGCAGGAACTTGGGCAGTATTTCGCACAACACCTGCAAGGCGCGGACATAGCGCTGGTGCAGCGCTGGTACAACGGCTACAACTGGCTGGGGGAAAGCGTTTACAACCCGTTTGACATCCTGCTGTTCATCAGCAAGGGTCAGGAATTCCTGCCCTACTGGTTTGAAACCGGCACGCCGTCATTTCTGGTGGATGTCCTCCGCAAGCGCCCGTTCCACCTGCCCGATCTGGAAGCAGTGCGGATGGAATACAAAATGCTGGGCAATTTCGATGTGGACAGCATCCATCTGGAAACCCTGTTGTTCCAGACCGGCTACCTGACAGTCAAACAGAAGCAGGTGGCCTTTCCGGGCAGCACGCCGGAATACATCCTGTCGTACCCCAACCATGAGGTGCGTTACAGCCTGATGGGTTACTTGCTGGACAATTACCTTACTGACAGCCGCCATGAGCGCGGCTCCGTGTACCAGGCATTCCTGACCAATGATTTTGCCGCACTGGAGCAGCGCTTCCGCGCCCTGTTTGATGGCATCGCCCACCAGAACCACACCAACAACCCGATAGCTGCCTACGAAGGCTATTATGCCGCTGTGATGTATGCTTACCTGTGTTCACTGAGCCTGGACACGCGGGCAGAGGAAAGCAGCAGCAAAGGGCGGGTAGATATGGCTTTGCGCTTCACCCTACCGGATGGGCAGCAACAGGTGTACATATTCGAGTTCAAGATGGTGGAAGGGGCGGAAGGCGATGGTAGCGCCCTCGCACAAATCAAGGCCAAGAATTATGCCGCGCCTTACCGCGACGGGCAGCACAGGGTGTTCCTGATTGGCATGGAGTTCAACCAGCAGGCACGCAACATTGTCAGGTTTGAATGGGAAGAGGACAATTGAGGACACCAGCCCCTTTCCCATATCATGCCCCCTAACTGCAACGCTGGCAGAGCACCTAAAAAATCTACGTCGTCAGCCGCCGGTAAATGTCCGCCACCTTCAACGGCAATTTTTTCACATCGTCGATTTCCACCCAGTTGGCGTGGCCGTACATATGCGGCAGGTAATCCTTGCCGCGCCTGTCGATGGTGATGCAAAACGGATGAATCCCGGTGCGGCGCGCTTCAAACAGCGCCTGCCGGGTGTCCTCAATGCCGTATTGGGTATTGTAAATATCGAAGTAATCTTCCGGCTTGCCGTCGGAAAGCGTGATCAGCAAACGGGTTTTGGCCTCCACTTCGTTCAGTTTCTGGCTCAGATGGCGGATCGCCACGCCCATGCGGGTGTAATCCTTGGGGACAATCCCGGCGATGCGCGCCTTCGTGGCGGCGTCGTAGCGCTCGTCAAAACGCTTGATATGGTAGATTTCGCACCGCTTGCGCCCAATGCCGGAAAAACCGTAAATCGCGTAACGGTCACCCAGCGTTTCCAGCACTTCGCACAGCATCACCAGCGCCTCGCGCTCGGCTTCGTTGATCCAGCCCTTGGTGCTGCCGCTCATGTCGACCATCAACATCACCGCCAGATTGCGGTCGGCGCGGTGCATCTGCTGAAACAGCTTGTCGCTCATCTCGCTGCCGTCGCGGCTGTCGGCCAGCGCCTCCACCAGCGCGTCAATGTCCACATCGTCGCCCTGCGCCTGCCGCTTGAGCAGCCGGTTTTCATCGCGCATCGCTTCAAACGTGCGGCGCAGGTGCTTGACCAGACCCTGGTATTTTTCCTGCACCCCCTCGACATAGGCCGGGTCGCCCGCCGTCATCTCGATTTCGCGCAACACGCACCAGTTCTTGCGGTAGTGCTGGCGGGCATGATCCCACTCGCTATATAGGAAGGCGCCTTCCTCATGATAGACGCCCTTCCAGACATCCTCGACATCCTTTTCCTCCTTCTGATAGAGGGCAGGGTCGTATTCGCCATCGCCTGCCGGAACCAGAAATTCCGGCGGAATTTCGCCCCAGTCCAGCATGATGGAGGTCATCAGTTGCTTCACGTCTTCCGGCGGTGCAATGGGTTTGTCCTCCAGCACCAGCTCCATGCCTTCGCCCTGTTGCGCCTCGCGCGCCTCGAATTCAGGCGGCAACTTCTCTTGTTCCTCCCCTGATAAGGGGAGGTTGGGAGGGGTTTCCTCCTTACCCTTGCCCAGTTCCTTCGCCAGTTCCGCCAGCTTCACCCGGAACAGGATTTTTTCCTGCCCCATCCGCGCCAGCATGCAGGCGGTGACCGCTTCGGGATTGAGGCGGGGCTGGTAGACGCGCGGTGGGAATGCCATGCCCAGCACTTCCGGCAGCAACGCCAGCACGTCGTTGATGGTGGCGTCAGGGGATTGAAGGCGCGCCACAACCCTCCCCCCCATCCCCAACCCTTCCCCCACAAGGGAGGAAGGGAGTACAGAATCCTTGTCTGGAATACCCTCTTGTCCCTTCCCCCCTTGCGGGGGAAGGTCAGGATGGGGGGTATTCAGCCTTTCCAGCCGCTGCATATCCCGCCACAAACCCGGCAGCTCCCGTTCCAGGCAAGCTTCCAGCCGCAGCGTATCCAGCGCATGGAACGCCGCCAGTGCCTGTTCCCGATCCGGGTATTGCGCAAACGCCGTAGCAAAATCCACCCGGAAACTGCCGAAACGGGTCTGCGCCCACATGAAGGCGACCTGCGCCTTGCACAACAGGAAATTGTCCTTGGCTTTTTCCATCTGCGCGGAGATATTCGGCAGGAACAGGGTTTCGCTATCGGTATAAACCTGTTCACCCTGCGCCAGCGTGAGGCGGCGGCCCGCCAGACCACAGACAAAGGTCGACAGCACCGGCTCGACCTCCGCAAACGTCACCCCTTCCGCATGGGCATGGGCGTTCAGGAGGAAGCTGTCCACCTGCTGGATGACTTCCAGCGCTGGGCGCAAACCGGAGCGGTCGAAAGTGTCCGCCGCATGCAACGCCCAGGCTTCGATCACGCGCCGCTCCAGCCGGTCGAGCGCATCGACCACGCGGATGGTGAATTCGTGGCTGATATACAGGTTGGTGCTGAGTAGGCGCACCGCCCAGCCGAGGATGAAATCCTGCGTGTCCCGATCCAGCGGTGCCAGCGCCACCACCAGCCCTTCCACCTTGAGGAAGGTGAACTCGACTTCGAACAATTCTTCCAGCCGTTCCCACAGGAAAGCGGCGGTGTAAGGCTCACGGGATGCTTTCAAACCTGCCCCCTAAAACAATGCGCCAATCAGTTCATTGATGGCGGCGATCATGTCGCTGTCATCGGTCAGCGCCAGCGCAACCGCGCCCTGGCAGGCGACGCGCGGCTCCACGCCCCGGGCGATCAGCTTGCCTGCATGCGCCAACAAGCGGGTGGAGGCGCCCTCTTCCAACCCATTGCCCTTGAGGTTGCGGGTCATGTCCGCCAGTTTCAGCAGTTTGCTGGCCAAGGCTTCGTCCAGGCCGGTTTCATGCATGATGATCCGCCGTTCCAGATCGGCTTTGGGGTAGTCGAATTCAATGGCGACGAAACGCTGGCGGGTGGATTGCTTCAGCTCCTTCAGCACGCTTTGGTAGCCGGGGTTGTAGGAAATGGCCAGGCAGAAACTGTCCGGCGCTTCCAGCAACTGCCCCAGCTTTTCAATCGGCATAATGCGGCGGTCGTCCGCCAGCGGGTGGATCACCACCATTGTATCCTTGCGCGCCTCGACGATTTCATCCAGGTAACAGATGCCGCCGGAACGCACCGCACGGGTCAGCGGGCCGTCCACCCACACCGTTTCGCCGCCTTTCACCAGATAACGCCCGACCAGATCAGAGGTGGTCAGGTCGTCGTGGCAAGAAACCGTCACCATTGGCCGTTGCAGTTTCCACGCCATGTATTCCATGAAACGGGTCTTGCCGCAGCCGGTCGGGCCTTTCAGCAACACCGGCAAGCGGCTGGCGTAAGCGGCTTCGAACAGGGTGATTTCATCGCCGACCGCGACGTAATAGGGTTCTTTTTCAATCAGATAGGAAGAAGGGTCATGGATGAGGGCATTATGGCTATTCCTGCGACTGGCGACATTTTCCACTAGCTGCTCCTGTGGCGTGAAACATTGACGCCTGCATCATAGCAAGGACAAGGCTGTCAAGGGTATTAGCCTGCGGTTAGCGCCGAAACAATCACGTTTATCGACTGCATGAAACATGGCTAAAAAATCAATCAATTAATTCAATGTAAAATACCGCCAATCTTGGCTACTGTTTATAGTCAAAGCTTGAGGAAAATAGTCGGAATTTAGCGAGGCGACTCATCCTTGACCATCACTGCGGGCTGCTTCCCTGAATCTCCTGTTTCGTAACAGGTCAGGCCGGTGACAACCGGCTGCGCCGTATTCCTTCCGGCTGATATGCCCTTACAGACAAAATCCAGGCAGGGCGGTAGCGTGCCTCCCGGTTCCCTTATCACTCCCCATGATCCTGCATGCCTTGACCATCATCATGAATGAGCTGAACGCTCATTTGCAGAACCATTACAACGCCACCGCGCAGGCCAAACTCGGCAACCTTGCCGAAGGCTTCTCCAGCGGAGGCGGCGGTGCGCCCAGGGATGCGCTGCTGTTTTCCATGGTCAATATCCGCGAAGAAAAAGCCCTGAAGAACACACCCCACTATGTGCGCAACGATGCGACACTGACCGCCGCCTACCAGAACCCGCCCGTATTCCTGAATTTCCAGATTCTCCTCAGCGCCACCCACACCAATTACAGCAACGCGCTGCTGATGCTGTCGCGGGCCATCCAGTTTTTCCAGCACAAGACCACCTTCACCCCGGACACCGTGGCCCCGGACTCCCTCACCGCAAACGCCCCGCCCAACCCGCTGGACCAACTGGAAACCTTCAAGCTGATCCTGGATTTGTATTCGCCCAGCATGGAGGAAGTGAACCACCTCTGGGGCACCCTGGGCGGCAAGCAATACCCATTTGTCCTCTATACCCTGCGCGCGCTGGATCTCCAGTTCAAAGCGGTTCAGCACGAAGACAAGCTCATTGCGGAAACCGTCAACCGAATCCTGCACAAATCGCCCTGAACAATAGGGCTTGCGCGCGCTTCCAACCCTTCCTAACCAACCTACCAGGCAGAAAACACCATGGCGGCAGCATACAAAACACCCGGGGTTTATATCGAGGAAATCCCCAAATTCCCCCCCTCCATCGCGCCGGTGGAAACGGCCATCCCGGCCTTCATCGGTTACACCCAGAAAGCCGACGGCCAAGTGGCGGCGGATTTGCGGCTGAAACCCACGCGGATCGCCTCCATGGTGGAATACGAAACCCGCTTTGGCGGCCCCCAGCCTGAAACCGGCGTCACGGTCGCCGTCACCGGCACCAAGGCGGTGGCCGCATTGACGGAAGCAACGCGCTCCAAACACATTATGTACTACGCCCTGCAATTGTTTTTTGCCGCAGGCGGCGGGCCGTGCCACATCGTCTCGGTGGGCGGCTACAAGGCCGCCGTGGGCGACGCCTTGGTTGAAACCGAACTCCAGGCCGGGCTGGCGGCCTTGGTCAAACAGGAAGAGCCCACCCTGATCGTCTTCCCCGAAGCGCAGAACCTTGCCATTGCCGACTGCAAAGCCCTGTATGACGCCGCCCTGCTGCAATGCGCCGAGCTGAAAAACCGCTTCGTCATCATGGACGCCCACGGCGACAACATTTCCCTGGCTGACCCATCCGCCAACCTGCTCACCGCCATCGACAATTTCCGCAACAACGGCGTCGGCGCCAACAACCTCAAGTACGGGGCGGCCTACGCACCCAACCTCGAAACCGTGCTGGATTTCAGCATTGACGAAACCAAGACCAGCGTCGCCATCGACGGCGGCGCGGCTGTCATGCTGGACACCCTGCAAGCCAGCAGCAACCGCGTTTATGAACTGGCGAAAGCCGCCATCCGCGATATGCCCTGCAAACTGCCGCCCGCCGCCGCCATGGCGGGCGTTTACGCCGCCGTCGACAACTTCCGGGGCGTCTGGAAAGCGCCCGCCAATGTCAGCCTGAACGCCGTCATCCAGCCCGCCATCCCCATGTCCAACAAGGATCAGGAAAGCCTGAACGTGGACGCCACCGCTGGCAAATCCGTCAACGCCCTGCGCACCTTCCTCGGCAAAGGCCCGCTGGCATGGGGAGCGCGCACCCTGGCGGGCAATGACAACGAATGGCGCTACGTCAATGTGCGGCGGTTCTTCAATTTCGCTGAAGACTCCATCAAAAAGGCCACCAGCCAGTTCGTGTTCGAACCCAACGACGCCAACACCTGGGTCAAAGTCCAGGCCATGATTGAAAACTTCCTCACCACGCTGTGGCGGCAGGGCGCCTTGCAGGGCGTCAAACCCGAACACGCCTTTTACGTCGCCGTCGGCCTCGGCAAAACCATGACCCCGCAGGACATCCTCGAAGGCCGCCTGATTGTGGAAGTCGGCATGGCGGCGGTGCGGCCCGCCGAATTCATCGTCCTCAGGTTCTCGCACAAAATGGCTGAATCCTGATCGGTAGCGGCAACCCATCCCACCCTCCACTTCTTAGGCGGTAAACATCATGGCACAGGAATACCCCTTACCCCGGTTCCATTTTCAGGTCGACTGGGGCGGCGCAAAAATCAGCTTTACGGAAGTCACCGGCCTCGACATGCAGGTTGAGGTCATCGAATACCGGCACAGCGACAGCAAGGATTTCAACAAGATCAAAATGCCGGGGCTGCGCAAGTTCAGCAACATCACCCTGAAACGCGGCAAGTTCGAAGGCGACTTTGATTACAACACCTGGCTGGACGCCATCGGCAATGACCGGGTCAACGGGCGGCGCGATGTCGTCATCCGCCTGCTGAACGAACAGCACACCCCGGTGGCCGTCTGGTCCGCCACCCGCTGTTTTCCGGTCAAGGTCACCGCCCCCGACCTCAAGTCAGACGCCAATGAAGTCGCCATCGAGAGCATTGAAATTGCCCACGAAGGCCTGAAACTGATGAAAATCTGATGGCCGACGCCGCCACTGACTACTATCCGCCCTGGGGCTTTTACTACAAGGTGGAATTCAGCATCAGCAAGGACCGCAACGACGTGCGCTTCCAGTCCGTGTCCGGCCTGTCGGTGGAATACGACTACGACAGCTTCAAGGAAGGCGGCGAAAACCGTTTCGAGCACAAGCTGCCGGTGCGCACCAAATACGCGGATCTGGTGCTGAAGCGCGGCATGCTGGCCGAATCCAGCGTCATCAACTGGTTCCTGGACGCCTTCCGCGACCGGCGCTTCACCCCCGCCGACCTCAACGTCATCCTGATGAACGAACAGGGCGAACCGTTGCGCGTCTGGAAAGTGGCGCACGCCATCCCCAAGAAATGGCAGGTCAGCGACCTCAACGCCAATGACAACGCCATTGTGGTGGAAACCCTGGAACTCTCTTACCGTTATTTCACCCTCCAGACAGGAACAGGCTGATGCCGATCGAAATCCGCGAACTGCACATCCGCGTGGCCGTCAACGCCGCGCCTGCGCCTGCACCGGGCAATCCGCCCAGCGGCACCCGCCCCGCGCCAGCCGCAGGGCAAACGCCGTATAAGGACGCCCTCGTCGCCGAATGCGTCGAACAGGTGCTGGAAATCCTCCGGAACAGGGAAGAACGCTGATGGCGGCGCAAGGCAAACTGGAAAAAATGCTGGTGCTGGCGTTTGCCGACTCCGCCAAGGCGGAAAGCGGCGGCGTCCAGGAAGCGGACGACGTGTTCGAGGCGCTGATCAACCCGGAATCCTACACGCAATCCTACAAGCTCAAGTTTTCCTCAGGCGGCCAGGGACACGGCAGCAGCGGCAAACAGCTGAAATACGAATACAGCGAGCCGGAAGAGATCAGCGTTGAATTCCTGTTCGACAATACCGGCATCATCGACGGCAAGCCGCGTGATTCCATCGCCGCCGACCTCAAACGCTTCCGGCAGGTGCTGGTGGAATACAAGGGCGACGCGCACGAGCCGCGCCATTTCAAGCTGGTGTGGGGGGAAAACTCCATCTTCAAGGGGCGGGTGACGGAGCTCGCCATCACCTACAAGCTGTTCAGGCCGGACGGCACCCCGATCCGCGCCACCGCCAAGGTGACGTTCAAAAGCAGCATTGAAGAACAGAAACGCGCCGCCAAGGAAAACAAAAGCTCGCCCGACCTGACCCACATGCGCAAGGTCAAGCGCGGCGACACCCTGCCACTGATGTGCCAGCAGATTTACGGCGACTCCCGCTATTACCTGCAAGTGGCGCAGCTCAACCGGCTCGACAATTTCCGCGCCCTGCAACCCGGCTCCACCCTGCTGTTCCCACCCGTCGACAAGCCTGCGCCGTGAGCAACGAATCCAGCGTCCCCACACCCGCCACCCCGGATGTCTGCACCGCCGCGCTGCTGGTGGAGGGGCAGGAAATTTCCGGGCAGTTCCAGATCCTGTCCATCGTGGTCACCCGCGAACTCAACCGCATCCCCAGCGCCACCTTCCAGTTGCAGGACGGCGACGCCGCCAAAGCTTCCTTCGCCGCCAGTGACGCCCAGCATTTCATCCCCGGCAAAAGCGTTGAAATCCGCTTGGGCTACCGTTCGCAAAACAGCAGCGTGTTCCGTGGCGTCATCACCCGGCACAGTGTGCGCATCCGCCAGCAGGGCAGCCAGTTGAACATCGAATGCCGCGACCCCGCCTTCAGGATGACCCACGGCCTGCACAACCGCTTCCACAACAGCCCCAAAGACAGCGACATCATGGAAAAGCTGATCAAGGCGCACGGCTTGCAGGCCGAGGTGACGGCCACCCAGCCGGAACTGCAAGCGGTGCCGCAGTACGAAACCAGCGACTGGGATTTCCTGCTGTGCCGCGCCGAAGCCAACGGCATGGTGGTGCGGGTGGAAGACGGCAAACTCCGCATTGCGCCGCCTGCCGCTGATGGGCAAGCGGCGCTGTCGCTCCGTTACGGCGCCGCCATCCTGGAACTGGACGCGGAAATCGACGCCCGCTGGCAAAGCAAGGGCGTCAAGGCCAGCGCCTGGGACCCAGGCGCGCAGGAACGGCTGGAAGCCGACGCCCAGGAGCCGTCCCTGAGTGCGGCGGGCAACCTGTCGCCTGCGGATCTGGCGCAAGCCAGCGGTGATGAAGTGCAGGAAATCCGCCATGGCGGCCGCCTCAAGCAGGCGGAACTGCAAGCCTGGGCGGACGCCCGCCTGCTGAAGGAACGCCTCGCCAAAATACGGGGCCGGGCCAGATGCCAGGGCTTCGCCGGAATCCTGCCGGGTGACCTGCTTGAAATCACCGGCATCGGCCAACGCTTTGCGGGCAAGCTGTACGTGTCCGGCGTGCGCCACCATCTGGCGGGCGGCAACTGGGAAACCGACGTGCAGTTCGGCCTCAACCCGGAACTGTTCGCCGCCGCCTACAACCTGCGCCCCCTGCCCGCCGCAGGGCTGCTCGCCGGGGTCAGCGGCCTGCAAACCGGGATTGTCGCCGCGCTGGAAAAAGACCCCGATGGCGAGGGGCGCATCCAGGTGCGCCTGCCGTTGGCCGACAACGCGGACGGCGACACTGGCGCAGGCGTGTGGGCGCGGTTGGCCACCTTGGCCGCCAGCAAGGGATACGGCGCAATTTTCCGCCCCGATGTCGGCGATGAAGTGGTGGTGGGCTTTTTGCATGACGACCCGCGACAGCCGGTCATCCTCGGCATGTGCCACAGCAGCGCCCGGCCTGCGCCGGAGCCAGCCGCCGATGACAATTTCCGCAAAGGCTACCTCAGCCGGGAACAATTGCGGCTCAGTTTCGACGACGAGAAGAAAACCATCACGCTGGAAACCCCGGCAGGCAACAAGCTTACCCTGTCGGAAGACGCCAAGGCCGTGCTGATCGCCGACCAGAACGGCAACAAGATCACCCTGAACGCCGACGGCGTCAGCATCGAAAGCAGCAAGGATCTGCTGCTGAAAGCCAGCGGCGACCTCAAGATTGAAGCCGTGAACGCCGACCTCAAGGCCAAGGCCGCCGTCAAGCTGGAGGCCAAGGCCAGCGCGGAAATCTCAGCCGCCAGCGCCACCCTGAAAGGCAGCGCCACCACCGTCATCCAGGGCGGTGTCGTGCAAATCAACTGACGGCGAACCCATCGCCAGGAGCCAGGACATGCTTCCCGCCGCCCGCATCGCCGACATGATCAGCAGCCCCGCCACGCTGGGGGTTCCCACCCCGATCCTGCCGCCCGGCGTCCCCACCGTATTGATCGGCGGCCTGCCCGCCGCCACTGTCAGCGCCACCTGCGGCGCGGACGCCATCATCAAAGGCTCCGCCAGCGTCCTGATCGGCGGCCTGCCCGCCGCCCGGGTGGGCGACATCAGCGCAGGTGGCGGCGTGGTGCTGCCCCCCTGCGCACCAACCGTCCTGATTGGAGGGTGAACGCCATGGACTACGGCTTTATCGGGCGCGGCTGGTCATTCCCACCGACCTTCAACCGCAACAGCGGCGGCGTGGCGATGCTGGAAGGCGAAGCGGACATCGCCTCCAGCCTGGAAATCCTGCTCGGCACCCGCCCCGGCGAACGGGTGATGCAGCCGGATTACGGTTGCAACCTGGAAGAGCTGATGTTCGAAACACTGGACACCCGTATCAAAACCCTGCTGGCGGACAAGATCGAATCCGCCATCCTCTACCACGAGCCCCGCATCCGGGTGGAAAACGTGCGCCTGGATGACACGCCAGACCCGGACGGTGCCGTGCTGATCGAGATCACCTATCAGGTCAAGTCGACCAATTCCCGTTTCAATTTCGTCTACCCCTATTACCGGCAGGAAGGCACCGACCTCAACCTCACGCCGACCGTGACCCTGCTGCCCGAACCGCTATGAACCTGACAAACCCATTTTCCAACCAGCGGGGCAATGGCCTGGATGGCTGACCCCTTGGTGTGCGACAACCGCCTGCGCGATGGCGTCAGCCAGCAAATGCGCGTCAAGGCCGCCCTGCAACCGGACTCTGTGGCGGTCGATGAACGCTCCTTGCAGGACTGGCTCGGTTTCCTGCGGGATTACAGCCGGGAGCTGCGCTATTTTGCGGAAAACGACCAAGCCGACGGCGACTGGCAGGCGTTCTTCCCCGCCGACATCACGCCGGACGAGATGCTCGCCTTCATCCGCAACCCGGACGCCCTGCCGGAAGCCAAGGCGCAAGCGTGCCGCCAGCCCCATTTGGTGCTGCTGTTCAGCTTCCTGCAATTGCTGGACGCCACCACCCAGCGCCTCAACACCCTGACCCGGCGGCATCTGGAATTTTATTTCCGCCACTTCCTGCGCTTGCAGGAAAAACCGGCGCAGCCGGATCACGTCCATGTGCTGGTCGAACTGGCCAGGCAGCAGGGCGCCC
The DNA here is from genome assembly GCF_035668035.1 of Candidatus Thiothrix phosphatis. Classification (NCBI taxonomy): domain Bacteria; kingdom Pseudomonadati; phylum Pseudomonadota; class Gammaproteobacteria; order Thiotrichales; family Thiotrichaceae; genus Thiothrix; species Candidatus Thiothrix phosphatis. The sequence continues at coordinate 28,536 of NZ_JAYMYJ010000159.1, forward strand.
TGTTGCTGCCCGCTGGCAGCCTGTTGCACGCAGGCAAGGACAGCGCAGGCAAACCGCTGGCCTACCAGACGGACGCCGACGCCCTGATCAGCCAGGCGCAGATCGCCCGGTTGAGCGCCCTGTATGCTGACAAGCGGCTGGTCAGCTTGCAGGCGGCGCGGGAAGCCCTGCTGGAGGCGCATGGCGACAGCCCCGCCTCCCAGCAGGAAGCTTTCCTGCTGCTGTTGCGCATGACTTACGGGCAACCGGCTGTGGGCGACGCCCTGCCGCCTTACCCATCCCCCACCGCCATTGGCGCCAGGACGCCGGATTTCCCACTGCTGGCTTCGTTGTTCCAGCAACTGGCGTTTGTCCACGACCGCTTGCGCCTGCCATTCGTCCGCTTCGACGAACTGATGCAGCTCAAGCAACGGCGCGAACCGGAATCCGGTAGCGCGTCCGCCGCCCAGTTTGCCGCCGACTGGGGGCTGATTAACCGGACGCTGGAACGGGCCGGGCAACTGCAACGCCAGGACGACGCCTACACGCTGCCCACCCGCGATGGCAATGGCAACGCCATCCGGGTGGATGATTTCCAGGCCCATTTCATGGCCGCCCTTGGGCTTGACCCCTACGCCAAAACGTCGTTCCTCGGCCTGCCGGACATCGCCACGCTCGACGAGCTTTACCAGCACCGTAATGAGCCCCTGGCGCAGGAATTTTTGCAGACCCGGCTCAAACCGTTGCTGGATGTCGGCGCGACCAGCTTTGAAGCGATGATGCAAACCAAAACCCGCATCGACGGCGAATGGGCGTATCTGGATGAACTGCTGGCAACGGCCTCGGGCAAAAAACCGAAATTCACCCCCTTGCCGGATTTCAGCCGCAAATTGCGGGAAACGCTGCGGCTTAACGCCGCCAACCTGGCGAACGGCATTGGCAGCATCGACGCGCTGTACGCCAGCCTTCAGGCCATGCAGGGCTACTTTTACCTGTCGGCCTATGCGCTTTACAGCGTCCTGAACACCGCCTTCAACCCGCAGGCGGACGCCGCCGCCTGGAGCCGGGCGTATGCAACCCTGGCCACCGCTTACAAGGCCAGGATATTCCAGCAGCGTCAGCAACAGCTCCAGCAGCTCATCAGCCCCGCCGCCGACAGCAACGCCATTTTGGCATCCATGCTGGCGCTGGCATTGGGCGACCCTAGCCCGCATACCCTGAACGATCTGGGGTCGTTCATGACCCACGCCGACCTTGCCTACCTGACGGATTTGCAGGCACAAGCGGCTGTCAGCGCCGCCGAATGGGACAAGGCAACCCACATGCTGGCGATCGCCTGGCGCAACCGGGAATGCCGCGACCCCACCGCCGAGCAGGAGGAATGGCGGGGCCTGTATGCGGCGGAAGATGTCACCGCCGTACTCAGCCCGCAACCCGCTGACGCCACCGGCACCACTGCGCGCTGGAAAACCTTCGGCCAGCCGCCCGCCGCCAGCCTGCCGCGCCCGCTGGCCGAATTCGGGCTGGCGATCAGTTCACCCATGCTGTTGCTGAACCAGGGCGAACGCACGCTGACGTTGACCCTTGAACTCGCCGCCCAAACCCCGCCGCCACTGCTCCCCGATGGGCTGGATGGCCTGTTCCAGGTGCTGGGCAGCACGCCTGCGGGCTGGGTGGCCGCCAAAGTCCAGACACTGACGGCGGGCGCAGGCAACCTGAATTTCACCCTCCAGTTTGGCGCCGAACAGGAAGCGCTGGCCGCGCCCACCACCGGCCTGCTTCAAGGCGCGCCATGGCCGGTGCTCAAGCTGCTGTTCCAGAATGATGGCCCAGACGGCCACAGCCGCCATTACCCGGCGCTGCAACCGCTCTTGCTGGCCGCCATCCGCCTCAGCGTGACGGTCGACGGCTTGTCTGAGCTGCAAATCCGCAACGACCTGCAAGCACTGGACAGCCACAAGCCGTTTGAACCCTTCGGGCCGAGGCCAACCGCCGGAGCCCGCTTTTATGTCGCCGCCCCTGAACTGGCCGTCAAACCCTTGTCCCGCCTGACCTTCCATACCGAATGGGCAAACCTTGACCTGTTGACGGATGACTACTACCGCAACTATCCGGGCAACCTTAAGCGGGAATCTTTCACCATCCGCATCGGCGCGCGCGATGTCAGCCCGACAGCGGCGACGCTGTTTGCCGACCAGCCCATTACCCTGAAGCAAGCGCTGGCGCAGCCGGAAACCGTGTATTGGGAATTGCAAAGCCCGGATTTCCAGCACGCCGCCTACCCCGCCCTCGCCACCCGCAAGGCGGTGGAGCTGGCGACGGCCATCGCCAACAAGCGGGCGGCGGACACCATTGACGCCAACAACTACCGGGTCAACCCGCCGTATACGCCCGTCATCAAATCCCTGACGCTGGATTACGCCGCCGACCTGCCCGTGATCACGCTCAAGGATTATCCGGGCAACGCTGGGGCAACGAAAATTTTCCACCTGCATCCGTTCGGCTATGCGGAAATCCAGCCCGATGCGACCACCGGCCTGTGCGCCCTGTTGCCGCAGTTCAAACAGGCGGGCGAGCTGTATATCGGTTTGGCGCAATGCCACCCGCCCCAGCAACTGAACCTGCTGTTCCAGCTGGCCGAAGGCAGCGCCGACGCCGACCTGACGCCGCAAACTGTGCATTGGGACTACCTCAGCGGCAACCGCTGGCAACCGCTGGAAAACGGCAACATCCTCAGCGACGGCACCCGGGGGCTGATCAATTCCGGCGTCATGCAGGTTTCGTTGCCCGCCTGCGCCCCCAACACCCTGCTGACGCCGGAACTGTACTGGCTGCGGGCGAGCATCGGGCAAGCCGCCAACAGCGTCTGCGACACCATCGCCATCCACACCCAAGCGGTGGCGGCCACGCTGATCGATAATGGCAATGCGCCGGATCACTGGCAGCAACCGCTGGCGAGCGGAACCATCACCCGCTTGGTCACGCCGCTGGCTGGCGTCAAGGCCATCCGCCAGCCTTACACCGCATTCGGCGGCCACAGCGCTGAACAGGAGGCCAGCTTCCATACCCGGGTCAGCGAACGGCTGCGGCACAAGCAACGGGCGCTGACCCGCTGGGATTATGAGCACCTGACGCTGGAACATTTTCCGCAAATCTACAAGGCCAAGTGCGTCCCCGCCGCCCTGCTGCAAACGGACGCCCCGCCCGGTGCGGTCACGGTGGTGGTGATCCCGGACATCCGCAACCGCCTGCCCGCCAACCCTTTCGAACCCAAAGCGCCCGCCGACCTGCTGGCTGACATCCAGTCCTACCTGCAAAGCCTGGCTCCGGAAGCGGCGACGGTCATGGTCAGAAACGCCCGCTACGTGCCGTTCCGGATCAGGATGGGGGTGCGCTTCCTGCCCGGCCATGATGTCGGCTACAGCCGGAAGCTTTTGAACGAAGCGCTCAACCGCTTCCTCGCGCCTTGGGCGTATCAGGAAGGCGCTGATATTGTGATTGGCGGCAAAATCTACGCCAACAGCATCATCAATTTCGTGGAAAGGCTCCCCTACATCGATTACATCGCCCAGCTCAACTTTTTCGGCGCGGGCGTCAGCATCGACAGCAGCGGCGACAGCATCAGCGCCAACCAGCAGGCCGATGTCCTGGTTCCCGAACCCGAACATGTCTTCGACCTGATTCCGGAAAGCGGCTATGAACAAGCGTCGTTCCACGGCATCAACCACATGCGGATCGGGCTGGACTTCATCGTCGGCTGAACCACCATTCACGCCATGCAGCGCAAAGAGGAAACGTCATGGACTTGAGCAACAAACGTAACCGGGATGAATTGAAGTCGTTTTTCAAAAAGAACGACATCCCCACGGAACGCAATTTCGCCGACCTGATTGACGGCATGCTAAACCAGAAAGACGACGGGGTCGCCAAGCAGCCGAACAGCCCGTTCAGCATCGAAGCCGACCCTTCCGCCCAGCAAAATGCGTTGTCCCTCTACCTCAAGCTGGCGGACAACGCGCCCGCCTGGACACTCAGCCTGAAAAATCCCGACGGCTCCCGCGCCGGTTTGAGCATCAATGACATCAATAAAAACAGCCGCTTGTTCATTGACGCCAACGGCAATACCGGCGTCGGCGTCACCAATCCCGCCGAAGCGCTGGAAATCAATGGCCGCCTGAAACTGGGCACCCTGACCACGGGAGCTTGGCCCGCCAACCCGTCCCGTTATGTGTTCTGGGGAACCAACACGCTGGATCAGGCCCAGGCTGGCAATTACGCCCTACTGCAAGGTCTCAGCGGCAGCGACGCGGGCACGGTCTTTCTGAACTCGCCGACCGACCTCCACCTCCGCATCAATAACGGCGACAAGCTGGTGATCGCCAACAACGGCGATGCGCAATTCACCGGCAGCGTCAAAATCACCGGCAGCCTGGACGCAGGCTCCATCACCCAGGAAAACTGGGTCGCCCCAACCCTGCTGAATGGCTGGGTCAATTACGGCGGCGGTTTCAACGACGCCGGTTATTTCAAGGATTCGTTCGGCATTGTGCACCTGCGCGGTCTGGTCAAAAGCGGGCAAACCCAGAAAGCCATTTTCAACCTCCCCAACGGCTACCGCCCGGCGCGGCGGGAACTGCACGCCGCCTGCACCAACCCCGACAGCATTGGCCGGATCGACATCGCCACCAATGGCGACGTGATCATGCAAACCGGCAACAACGGCTGGATTTCACTGGATGGCATCACCTTCCAGGCGACCTGGACGTTCTTTATCCCCCTGCCGCCGTTGCATCCAATCAACCCGATTAATCCGATCAACCCGTAGGTCGCCACCACCAGCAGGCGGATTGAAACAGCATGGATTACGACCTTCTGAAACAGGCTGGCCTCCAGCACATTGAACGGCTCGGCAGCCAGTTGTGGACGGACTACAACCCCCACGACCCCGGCGTCACCATCCTGGAACAAGCGTGCTACGCGCTGACCGACCTGCTTTACCGCATGGACTACGCCATACCGGATTTGCTGGCGGAAGGCGGCCATGACCCGTTCGCCAGCCTGTTCGGGCCAGCGCAAATCCTGACCACCCACCCGGTCACCTTACTGGACTTGCGCAAACAGATCGTCGACATCCCCGGCGTCAGGAACGCCTGGATTGAACCAGCGGCCATCGGCCCGGCCATTTTCTTCCATCAGGAAGAAAACACCCTGAGCCTTGCCCAGGAAGACCAACCGGACGCCATCACGCTGCGGGGGCTGTACCAAATCTGGCTGGAAACGGAACGCGGCCACCCCGGCAACCTCAGCACGCAGGTGGCGGAACGCCTGCACGCCCGCCGCAGCCTGTGTGAAGATTTCGCCATCGCCCGGCTGGACGAACAGGCCATCCGCATCAACGCCAGCATCGAAGCCGACCCGGCGAGCGACCTCCGCCAGTTGCAACAGGCCATTTACGAGCAGATCGACGCCTATTTTTCTCCCCCAGTCCGCTTTACGCCCTGGCAGGAGCTGCTGGATGGCGGCGTGGCGGCGGATGCAATCTTTGACGGCCCCGCCTTGCAGCACGGCTTCATCGACTCAGCGACGCTCCAGGCCAGCGGCAGGCGGACGGAACTGCGCGCCTCGGATCTAATCCACATCCTGATGGACATTCCGGGCGTGCTGGCGGTACAGCGCTTCGCCTTCGCCAGCGGGGAAAAATGGCTGCTGAAACTGGAGCGTTCCGCCAGCCCCCGGCTTGACCGGGAAGGCTCCGCCATTACCTTGGTGAAAGGCGGCGTCGCCATCCTCCTGCCGCCTCCCGCCCCAACCGACAGCGCCCCGGCGCGCCCGCCCGCGACGGAAATACCGCTGCCCAGTGGGCAAGACCGGCATATCGGCGACGATTATTACGCCATCCAGCACCAGTTCCCGGATATCTATGGCGTCAACAGCAATGGCCTGCCCGCTTCCGCCAGCCCATTGCGCCGGGCGCAGATGAAACAGCTCAAGGCGTACCTGCTGCTGTTCGATCAGGCGCTGGCGAACCAGTTCGCCCAGCTCGCCAATGTCCGGCGGCTGTTTTCGTTCGCGGCGGAAGACGCCGACGCCCCGACCTATTTCCTGCAACTGCTGGATGACGCGCGCCTGGGGCTGGATGAAGGCAGCCCCACGTTCCTGGACATCTGGACAGCACCCGACAAAAGCGCCCGCCTTTCCCGCCTGCACAGCCTTATCGCCGCCCTTGATGACGGCTACGAACGCAAAAACCGCTTCCTCGACCATTTGCTGGCCCGTTTCGCCGAATCGTTAAGCGATTACGCCACCCTCACCCAGGATTCGCCCGCCCAGCAAATCAGGCGCAAGCAAACCTTCCTGCAACGCTACGCCGAACTGGGGCAGTCCCGCCACACCGCGCCGAATTACCAGCTACCCGCAGCAGGCGCGTCCGCCGGGCTGGAGCAGCGCCTGCGCCTCAAACTGGGGATCGACCCCGACGTTGAGCTGTATCTGGTCGAACATATCCTGTTGCGCCCCATTCCGGGTGACCAGAACCAGCGCAGCCCCATCCTGCGCGACCTGCGCCGCAGCGACCCGTATTCGCTCCAGGTCAGCCTGATCCTGCCCGCCAGCCTCCAGCACCTCCGGCCACTGATCTGTGAGGAAACGCCGGTTCACCTGACGGTGCATTTCCCCCAGTTCAACCCGACGGAACTGGCGCAGTTCGCTTCCGCCCATCAGGCATGGCGGCAAGCCTTGGGCGATCCGCTGACGCCGCAGCAGACCGTGCGCGCCACCCGCGACCGCTTGCTGGACTTGCTGGGCATTGGCCGCACCTATCCGCTGTCCGATCTGGCGGTCATGGGCGAAATGGCCGCACCGGGGGAAAAGGCCCATATCCGCATCGCCCTGAGCCAGACGGATGTCCGTTACCAGTTGTGCGATGAAGACGGCACCTCGCTGGCTGGCCTGTCGGTCGTCGGCAATGGCGGCGAAGCGCAGCTGGAAACCCCGCCCATCAACGCCGACGTCACCTTCCGCATCCTGGCGTGCAAGCTGCTGGGTGGCGATGACTGCGCCAGTAACCCGTACCGGATTTTCCTGCAACAGAGCGCCGCCATCCGGGTTGGCGTCGACAGCCATCTGGAAGCGGAAATCGTCCGCTCCACCGACGCCCAGGGCGGCGACCCCGCGCCTGCCGCCCTGCTGGAACCGGACGCAGCGGCCAGCCCGACCGCCGCGCGCATCATTCCCTTTGGCCGCCGGGTGCAAGTGGAAGTGCGCCAAGCGCAGGAAGGCGTCCGCTACCAGTTGTTCCCGGCGCAGGACGCCAACCAGCCCGCCCTGTCCGCCGCCGTCACTGGCGAAGGTGGCGGGCGTTCCATCACCCTTCTCAGCAACAGCCTGGAGGCGGACGCCGACCTCCATATCCGCGCCGCCAAAATCCTGCCGGATGGCGACGGCGAACTGACGGACTGGCTGGCCGCCGTCCTCCCGCTCAAGGTATACGCCAACACCGATTTGCCCGTCGCCATTCCCGCCCCCATCCTGGTGCCGGGCGGTCAACCCGTCGTCCGGATCGCCGCCAGCCAGCCGGGCGTCCGTTACCGCGCTTTCCTGCATGTGCTGACGGATCAGGAATTGGTGTTCGGCGCAGGCGATGGGGATGTGTTGACCACGCCAGTGGCGGGCTTCCCCGCTGTGCAGGTCAGGAACCCGGCATGGCAGGCGGTCTGGCAACAGACCCCGCCCGATTACGCCGCCGCCAGCGACAGCTTGCAGGGCGACGGCTCGCCACTGGCGCTGACGCTGGACGCCGTGCAGGACGACAGCCTGATCATCCTGCAAGCCGAAAAGCAGCATCAGGCGGGCGACCGGCCCGTCCCCTCAGCCGTGCAATTGCGCCAAGCGGTGACTGTGCTGACGCTGCCTGATCCAGCTCCGCCCCTCAGCCTGCGTATGACGGCGGCGGATGGCGGAATTCACGCCATCCAGGTCAGCAACGGGCAACGGGGTGTTTTCTACCATTTCCGGCTGACGGCGGATGGCGAGGACATCAGCCTGCCCGCCTACTTCCACCAATGGGCGACGGACAATCTGGCGGGCGACAAGGGTGTTGGCCGCTTGCGGATTGAGGGGGATTTCGTGGTGACCGCTGTGTTTTCCCCGCAAACCCCGCTGCTGGAACTCGCCGCGCCGCTGCCGCCTGACGCGACGCTGCACATTCGTGCCCGCAAAGCCCGCACCAATGCCACCATTGAACTGCAACCGGCGGCGTTGCCTGCCCTGCCCATCATCCAGGCTCCCCAGAGCATCGCCGTGGGCGAGGCCGCCGCCATTCGGGTGCAAGGCCAAAATGGCGTCCGCTACCAGTTGTGGCGGCAAGGGTTGCTGCTGCCGCCGGAGCTGACCGGCACGGACGCGATGCTGGAATTCCCTACCGGCCCGCTGGCGGAAGACAGCCTGTTCACGCTGCGCGCCATCCACCCGCTGGCAAACGGCATGACCATCGAATTTGACCAGGCTGTGCTGATCAAAACGCAAGACGCATAACCCCGCGCAACACCCGCCATGCCCCACCTCATCCACCAGCAATATCTGCATGCCGAACTGGACGGCACGGAACAGGACGGGCTGCGTTTGCAACAGCGCCTGTCGGACTGGTGCCGTCACCAGTTGCCGCCCGTCATCGAACGCGTCCTGAGCCGGTTCGCCACGGCGGATGAACACTGGCTCATTGGGCGTCTGGAAGTTGATCTTGGCGGACTGCCTGATGACTGCGATGCGGCGGTGTGGGAAACCGCCACTGAACGCGCCTTCACCCAGGCGCTCCGCACTTGCGCGCCCGCCGTTGGGCAAGCCGCCACGGCGACGCCGCACTCGGACGCCAGCCGCCGCCAAAACACGCAAGAGCATTTGCAAACCGCTTTCCTGCATTTTCTGGCGACGGGCACACTGCCCTGGCATTGCCAACTGGCGGCGGGCGAAACCCTGGAGCAACGGCTGCTGGCCGACTGGCAGATGGACGCGCCCGCCTTGGCGGCCCCTGCCTTCAAGCCCGCCCTGCTGGAGCTGCTGGCCGCCTCCGCCATCGCCCGGCGACGGCTGGCCTGGCAGTTTTCCCTCCCCTTCCGCCAGCGCCTGTTGCAACAACTGGCTCCGGATTATGCGGCAACCCTCAGCCGCATCCTGCACAAACTGGCCGCTGCGCCGCTTCCCCCTACCGTGCAACAAGCGTTCGACCTGAGCGTATGGGAAAGCGCTTGCCTGCATCTCAGCCAACGGCAGCGAGCCGATGAAGTCCGCCTGCTGGAAACCAGTTTGCGCCTTTTCCATGACGCCACCCCGCCCACCAATCTGGCGGCGGTTGATGCCTACGCTGAATTGACGCGGACGTTTGCCCAGCCCTGGCCGGAAATCCGGCTTGCGCCCACTACGTCCGGCGGGGACAGCGGCGCGGACGGCGCGCCAGCAGGCATCAGCCGTCAACAACCACAGGACAAACGCCTTCCGCCCGCCGTGTTCCCTTCCCCCTTATTGCGCCCGCAGGATGCGCCCACGCCACCGGATGCGCCGACACTGCCACCGCCCAACACTGTCCGGGCACCGGACACCGCGTCGGTTCAGGAGCAAGCGCTGTACACCGGGCAGGCAGGGCTAGTCCTGCTGCACCCATTCCTGCCGCAATTTTTTACCGCCTTGGGCATAGCGGAAGCAGACAGGCTGTTGCAACCCGAACGGGCGGCCTGTCTGCTTTATTTTTTGGCCAGCGGACGGCGCATCAGCCCGGAATACGAACTGACCCTGCCCAAGATCCTCTGCTGCCTGCCCCTGGATGCGCCGTTGCCAGCGGACGCCGGATTGACCGACGCGGAGCAGGCGGAAGCCATCGCCCTGCTGGACGCCGTCATCCACCACTGGACAGCCTTGCGCAACACCAGCCCTGACGGTTTGCGCGGCAATTTCCTGCTGCGTCAGGGCAAGCTTTCCCCCTACCCCGACGGCGGCTGGTTGTTGCAGGTGGAACAGCAGACCCATGACCTGTTGCTGGATCAGCTCCCCTGGGGCGTCAGCCTGCTGCGGCTGCCGTGGATGCCCCAGTTATTGCGGGTGGAATGGCGCGGATGAAAACACACGCCCACAAAACCTCCCGAACGGCGTCCCGCACCGCCACGCAGACGGCCAGCCAGCCCTTCTTCAGCAAGGCAAGCGACGGATTCTTCAGCCCTGCCCAACCCGCCATCCAGACGAAGATGACGGTGAACAAACCGGGCGACAAGTTCGAGCAGGAAGCGGACAAGATGGCTGACAAGGTGATGCGGATGGCGTCCCCGCCCGCGCCCACCAAAGACGACAAGCTCCAGAAGGCCGAACCCGAACAAAAAATCCAAAAAGCTGAGGCGCAAGACAAGCTACAAAAAGCCGAACCCGAGCAAAAAATCCAAAAAGCTGAGGCGCAAGACAAGCTACAAAAAGCCGAACCTGAGCAGAAAATCCAAAAAGCTGAGGCGCAAGACAAGCTACAAAAAGCCGAGCCTGAGCAGAAAATCCAGAAAGCCGAAGAGCTGCAACGCAAGGGCGGCGACGGCGCACCGACTCCTAGTTCCCAAGTCCAGTCCGCCATCCACAACAAAACCACGGGCGGACAACCATTGGGTTCGGAAGTGCGCAGTTACATGGAGCCGCGTTTCGGCGCTGATTTCAGCACTATCCGCGTCCACACCGACGCCGAATCCGCCAGCCTCAACAACCAATTGAGCGCGCGGGCTTTCACCTACCAGAACCATGTGTTCTTTTCACGCGGCCAGTACCAACCGGGGACGGGTGAAGGCAAGCATTTGCTCGCCCATGAACTGACCCACACCATCCAGCAAG